>NZ_JBISDG010000005.1:0-124620 GCF_044472985.1 Roseovarius salis
AGCGCGGCGCGCGCGGGCGCGGGGAAGCTTTCCTGCAAATCGGAGATGGTGGCCACGCCGCTCTCGGCCAGCCCGGTCAGGGCGGGGGGCACGTTCATGCCGGTTGCCTCCAGCTCGGACAGGGCGCTGGCAAAGCCGCCGCCGGTGTCGATCGCCGTTTGCACGCGCGACAGCGCGGCCCGTCGCCGCGTCGCCCGCTCGGTTTGCGCCGCGCTCTCCTCCATCTGCCGCGCCTCGGCCGCCATCTCCTCGATCTCCGCGCGCTGCCGCGCCATCGACTCCTGCAATGCCTCCAGCTCGGCTTCGTAGGCGGCGATCGCCTCGTCCGATGCGCCCTCCCGCACGGGCCGGGTTGCGATTTCGCTTACGCGTGCACGGATATCGTCAAGCCGCGTTTCGAGCTCGGACACCCTTTCGGTCAGCGATCCGATCGCGTCATCGAGTTCTGACTGCGTCTCGCGTATCGTGGAAATATCGGGCGGTTCGGTCGCGGCAACATCATCTGACAGCGCCGAGATGCGGCTCTCCTGCTCTTCCAGCGTGCCCTGAAGATTGCCGCGCAGGGTTTCGATTTCCGACTGCATGTCATTGCGCAGTGTCTCCAGCGCCGCCGGGTCGGGGGCGGTGGCGGCGTATTCGGACGTGTAGTAGTACCCTGCTCCGAAACCGATCACGGCAGCGACGGCGCCGCCCAGAACCGTCGGCACGAAACCGCCCTTGCGCTCTATCACGCGTTCCGTGCTTGCGGGGGCCTGCGCCGGTGGTTGGTCCGCAGACGTGACACGCTCCTCTGCGGCGACCTCGTCCCGTCCATCTTCGGCACGCCATGCGCTGTCGGCACTATCGGATTGCGGCGTGTCCGTATCTTCCGGGTGCAGACCGTCGTGCATATCTTCTTTGTCATGCTCCGCCGTGCTCGGCTCGCTGGCGGCCTCTTCCCGGGCAGGGGCCTCGCGCTCCGCTTGGAGGGGGTCGGCGGCGGGCGTCTCGTCTCCGGATCGATCCTCGCCTCCATCTTCACCGGATTCCTGAGCGTCAGGCTCCTCGGCGTCCTCCTGCGCCGCGGGAGATGCCTCCGCGGGCGCCGTTTGCGCATCCTGCTGATCCGGCTCGGCGCGTGTCGCTGCGTCCGCGCCTTCGCCGTCCGGGGAAACCGGTTCGGTGCCGCTGACATCAACGGATTCGTCGGGGGTCGTGGCGTACTCCGGGCTGCTGTCAGGCTGATCTGCCTCGCCGGATTGTTCCGTCGAACGCCCCGACCCCGTTGCCGAGGCCCCGCGTTTGGACGACGATTTGCCGGAGCTTGTCTTTTTCGCCAATGTCACCACCCCTGTCGCGTTGCGGCTTCGCCCGCATGTGAAAACCTTACTGCGGCCCCTGTCCACTCTCAACCCGCTTGGCCTGCGACGCAAGCGCCGCGACCGCCTCAAGCATCGCGTCCGCATCCGGGCGGCACGCGATGTGGCACTGGACGCCGGCCGGGACGTTCGCGGCGACGTTGCGGCTGATCGTGGCGACCAGGAGAGGCGCCCGCAGATCGACAGTCTCAAAGAATAGCCGGGCGGTCCTTGGTGAAAAGAGGGGTACGACAACCGGTGCAGCCCCGGACAAAAGCTTCCGGGCGGCTCCGGACAGCGGACGGGGAAGCTGACGGTAGACTATGGCCTGATGCGTTTCCAGGCCCGCGTCGGAAAGCCCCCTTGCAAGGTCCGAGGCGACGTGTTCCCCCCGAAGATAGAGGATCGGGCCCCGCGGCGCATCAGCCACGATACGCCGCAGGAGCATTTCCGCCGTGCCGCCGCCGTCTATCGGGTCGAGCCCGGCAGCCCGCGCGGCGCATGCAGTGGCCGTGCCAACGCAATAACAGGGACGGTCGCTGGCGCCCTCAAGACCGGCCAGCACCGGAACCGCGTGCGCAGAGGTGATGACAAGCGCGCCGAACCGTGTCACCGCCTGCACCGCGTCTTCAATGGTCTCTATGCCAATGAGCGGGGACACGACGACAGGATAATCCTTGCCCAGCCGGTCACGTACCCGGTCGGCGAACCTGTCGGCCGCGGGGCGGGGCCGGGTAACGAGGATCGAGACTGTCATCTGTCGCGCAGGAGTTGTCTGTTCACCGGTCCGGTGTTACCTGCCTTGATGGACGCGCGCAACGGAAGCTCATGGACAAAGCGGTTACTGTACTCGGCCTAGAAAGCAGCTGTGACGACACGGCGGCCGCCGTGGTACGCATGCGCCGGCCGGGACAGGCTGATATCCTGTCATCGGTCGTTTACGGCCAATCCGAATTGCACGCGGCGTTCGGCGGTGTCGTGCCGGAGATCGCCGCGCGCGCACACGCCGAAAAGCTCGATGTCTGCGTCGTTGAAGCTCTGAAACGGGCGGGTCTGGATCTGCAGGCGCTGGACGCGATCGCCGTGACCGCCGGACCGGGGCTGATCGGTGGCGTCCTGTCAGGCGTGATGTGCGCGAAAGGCCTGTGCTCGGGGAGCGGCCTGCCGCTGGTTGGCGTGAACCACCTTGCGGGGCATGCGCTGACCCCGCGGCTCACCGACGGCCTCGCCTATCCATATGTCATGCTGCTTGTCTCCGGGGGTCACTGCCAGCTTCTCGAAGTGCGCGGACCCGAGGATTTCCGGCGCCTTGGCGGCACGATCGACGATGCCCCGGGCGAAGCGTTCGACAAGGTGGCGCGGCTGCTGGGGCTCGCCCAGCCCGGCGGGCCGGAAGTGGAACGCGCTGCGGCCAGCGGGGATGCGAGCCGTTTCGCTTTCCCGCGGCCGCTTCTGGATCGGCCGGGTTGCGACATGTCCTTTTCCGGCCTCAAGACGGCCGTCCTGCGCGCCCGCGACGCGATCGTTTCGCAAAAGGGCGGCTTGACGCGGTCCGATCGGTCCGACCTCTGCGCCGGGTTCCAGGCGGCGGTGTCCGATGTGCTCGCCGAAAAGACGCGAAGGGCATTGTCGCTCGTTGTTGCGCCGGCGGGCGGCGCGCCACGTCTTGCGGTTGCGGGTGGCGTGGCGGCGAACCGGGCCATCCGGGCCGGGCTGGAGATGGCGGCGCATGATTGCGGCGCCAAGGTTTTCGCGCCGCCGCTGGCGCTGTGCACCGACAACGCCGCGATGATCGCCTATGCCGGGGCCGAGCTGTTCGCGGCAGGCCGGCGCGACGGCATGGAGCTTGCAGCGCGCCCACGCTGGCCGCTGGACATGTCGGGTGCCGCCCTGCTCGGGGGTGGCCGCAAGGGGGCAAAGGCATGATCCGCGTCATGGGCGCCGGGGCTTTCGGCACGGCGCTTGCCGTGTCGCTGGCCGGCAACGGCCCCGTCACTTTATGGACGCATGACATGTCTCACGCGCGGGAGATGCAAAAGAACCGGGAGAATACCAGGAGACTGCCGGGCGTGACGTTGCCGGATCGCGTCGCCATCGCGAGCGGGACCGTGCTGGCCGGGGATGTCGAGGCGACGCTGCTGGCGGTTCCGATGCAGAAACTCCGCGCGTTCTGCAAGGAGAACAGGGAAGCCCTGATATCCGGCGGTCCCCTGGTGGCCTGCTGCAAGGGCGTGGAGCTCGACACCGGCAAGCGGCCGACGCAGGTGATCACGGAGACGGTGCCGGGCGCCATCTGCGCCGTCCTCACGGGGCCGTCTTTCGCCGGCGACATCGCGCGGGGTCTGCCCACCGCGCTGACGCTGGCCTGCACGGGCGAGGAAACGGGCGCCGCGTTGCAGGCACAATTGACAACTGCGAACCTGCGTCTGTATCGCAGCACCGATGTCACCGGCGCCGAGCTCGGGGGTGCGCTGAAGAATGTCGTGGCGATCGGCTGTGGTGCAACGATCGGCGCGAAGCTGGGCGAGAGCGCGCGCGCCGCGCTGATGACGCGCGGTTTTGCCGAGATGGTTCGCGCGGCCCAAGCCATGGGAGGCGCCCGTGAAACGATGACCGGTCTCTCGGGGTTCGGGGATCTCGTGTTGACGTGCACCTCCGAGCAGTCTCGAAACTACCGCTACGGGCTGAGCCTTGGCCGGGCCGAAACGTTCGACCCAGACGTCACGGTCGAGGGTGCGGCGACGGCGCGTTCTGTGTGCGATCTTGCAGCGCGAGAGGGGCTGGAGCTGCCGATTACCCGCGCGGTGATGCTGCTGGTGACCGGACAATTGCAGGTGTCGCAGGCGATGGATATGCTGCTGTCGAGACCCTTGAAGGAAGAGTAGATGCTGATCGCCGTCATCGCCCGTGACAAGCCGGATGCCTTGCAGACCCGCCTCGACAACCGCGCCGCCCATCTTGCGTATATCGAACAGACAGGTGTTGTCGCGCAGGCTGGCCCGCTTCTGGACGACGCGGATTCGATGATCGGGTCGCTTGTCATTCTTGACGTCGATGACATGGCCCACGCGCGGGACTGGGCCGGGAACGACCCTTATGCCAAGGCAGGTCTTTTCGAGAGCGTGGAGCTCATCCCGTGGAAAAGGGTCATCTGAACAATGCGCTACTGGTTGTTCAAGTCCGAACCCGGCACATGGAGCTGGCATGACCAGGTCGAGAAGGGAGAGGCGGGTGAGGAATGGGATGGCGTGCGTAACTACCAGGCCCGCAATTTCATGCGCGAGATGACGGTGGGTGACAGGGGGTTTTTCTACCACAGCCAAAAGGAAAAATCCGTTGTCGGCATAGTGGAAGTGACGGCCGAGGCGCACCCGGACAGCACGACCGATGATCCGCGGTGGGAATGCGTGGACATAAAGGCCGTCAAGCCGGTAAAGACGCCCGTGACGCTGGACATGATAAAGGCCGATTCCCGCCTGTCCGGCATGGTTCTCGTCAATAATTCGCGCCTGTCGGTACAGCCCGTGACGACCGAGGAATGGCGCATCGTCTGCGACATGGCCGGTGTAGCGCCCTGAAATCACCCCTGCGCGTAACAGGGATGTGCAGCGGGGCGACCATGCCGGCCCGGGGTGTGCGGAGGATCCCGGCCAAGACGCCGGCACCCTCCGCGTCCCCACGTGCTCCCTACTCACCACACGCGTATCCGGATCAGGTTCCGGCCATCCTGGCCTTTGGTGCTATATACCCGAAACCGGGGCTGCGGCCAAATTCGAAGTGTTTCAAATGCGCTGTAACTCAGCGGCAACCCGGCGACATGCGGCATGCCCTCGTGCATCGAGGCCCGTGATTACGAAAACTTTATGCGTTAAAAAAGCGGTAATAACCGCCGTGCTAGGCCCTTTTTCGGGTGAGTGAAAAGGTGGTGAAATGGCTGGGCCGGGTGACAATGCCGCGCCGGTCATCATCAAGCGAAAGAAGGTCACCAAGGCAGACGGCCATCACGGCGGCGCCTGGAAGGTGGCGTATGCCGATTTCGTGACCGCGATGATGGCGTTCTTTCTGTTGATGTGGCTGTTGAATGCGACAACCGAAAACCAACGCAAGGGGATTGCCGACTATTTCAGCCCGACGATCCCGATAAACCGGGTCTCGGCCGGCGGCGAGTCGAGTTTTGGCGGCGACAGCGTTTTCACCGAGGAACGGCTCGCGCGCAACGGCACTGGCGGCAGCAACAGGCGCCCGACCGAGGCGCGGCAGGCGCGCGGCGAGAGCGGCCTTTCCAAGGACGGTGGGGACTCAACGCCCTCGGGGGGCGATCACGCTAGTACAATCCCCGAAACCCTCGAACCGGTTGAGGAAATGATCCTGGGCCGGGCGGGCGAAAGCACAGTCTCCGATGCGCTCAACAAGCACGTGCGCACGCGTGTCACTGACGAGGGCCTCATCATCGAACTTCATGACAGCGTGAATGCGGCACTGTTTCGCGAGAACAGCGCGGACGCGACCCTGCTGCTGAAGGATCTCTCGGCTCTTGTCGCGTCGGCCGCGGCCCTGGTCGAGAACGGCATCGCCGTTGCGGGACATACCAGCGCCCGGCCCGTGGTCGCGCTTGATAGCCCCGTCTGGGATCTTTCCACGGCGCGCGCGCATGTTGTCCGCCGGCTGCTTGAAGGGGCTGGCGTCAAACCGCGGCGTCTGCGCCGCGTCAGCGGGCACGCAAACCGTGAACTCGCGGTGCGTGACCCCATGTCACCGCGCAACAATCGCATAGAGATCATCCTGCTGCGGTCGGAGCCGTAGTCCCGTTGGCGAGAATTTTATCTGTTAGCGCGCTGTTAAACGGCAGCGCCTAGCGTCGTGCCAAAGACAGACGATGCAGCAGAAAGGCGTATCCATGACGATCTCGTCCTCCCTGAATGCCGGCGTGGCCGGTCTCAATGTCAATTCGACGCGCCTTGCGGCGATTTCCGACAACATCGCCAATTCCGGCACCTACGGCTACAAGCGGGTTCAGGCCGATTTCCAGTCGCAGGTTGTGTCCGGATCCGGCGGCGCCTACTCGGCCGGTGGCGTCACGGCGCGGACCCATCGCCTCATCGACGAAAGCGGATCGCTCACCACCACGTCCAATCCCACGGACCTGGCGGTGCGCGGGCGCGGGATGCTCCCGGTGTCGCTGGCCAGCGAGGTCGAGGTCGATGGCAACGGCGCGGAAATGCTGCTGACCACAACGGGGTCTTTCCGTACCGATGCCAAGGGTCGCCTCGTGACTGAATCCGGCCTTGTCCTGTTGGGATGGCCCGCGAATCCTGATGGAACAATGCCTGATTTTCCGCGGGATACGGCAGACGGGCTGGAGCCCGTGCAGATCAACGTCAACCAGCTGACCGGCGAGCCGACAACGCAGATCGATCTGGGCGTTAACCTTCCGGCCACCGCGACGCGGTCCGACGCCGGCGGCGAGAGCGAGACGCTCTCGATCGAGTATTTCGACAATATCGGCAAGTCCGAGAAACTGGATATCGAGTTCACGCCGACGGTGCCGGGTACCGGCTCTTCCAACGAGTGGACGATGACGATCTCGGATTCCGCGTCGGATCCTGCGTTGATAGGCGAATACGTCCTTACCTTCGATGACTCGCGCAATTCCGGTGGCACGCTTCTCAGCGTATCGGATGTCAACGGCGGGCCCTACGATCCCGCAACCGGAAAGCTTGTTGTTGACGTCGCCGGCGGCCCGATGGAAATCGACATCGGCAAGATCGGCGAAAGCGACGGGATGACCCAGCTTTCCGACAGTTTCGCACCGCTCTCCATCAGCAAGGACGGTTCACCGGTTGGCAACATGATCTCTGCAGAAATAGATGCGAACGGTTACGTTCACGCCACGTTCGATACCGGCATAACGCGGACGATCTATCAGGTGCCGCTCGTGGACCTGTCCAATCCCAACGGCATGATCGCGCTCGACCAGCAAACCTTTCGCGCCTCGCCTGACAGCGGGTCCTATTTCCTGTGGGATGCCGGATCCGGCCCGACGGGTGACGTCGTCTCCTACGCTTTGGAAGAATCGGCCACGGATGTTGCCGGCGAGCTGACCGACATGATCGAAACCCAGAGAGCGTATTCCTCGAATGCCAAGGTGATCCAGACGGTCGATGAAATGCTGCAGGAAACCACCAACATCAAGCGTTGAGGACACGCGCGGCCAGCAAATGCCCAGGCTTTTGAGCGAAAGGTGCCAGCATGAGTATTTCGAGCGCCCTCTCCAACGCCCTGAGCGGGTTGAGCGCGAGCGCGAAGTCGGCCGAGGTGGTTTCGAACAATCTCGCCAACGTCCTCACACCGGGCTATGCCGCGCGTGAGCTCGCATTGTCATCGCGCGGCGACGGCCGCGGCGGCGGTGTGCTGGTCGATGGCATTACCCGGCGGGTGGATGCCGGGCTCCTCTCAGAGAGGCGCCAGGCCGATGGCGAACTGGCCCGGGCCTCCGGACGGGCCGGTTTCCTCACCCGGCTCGAGAGCCTGGCGGGACTCCCGGGTGAAACCGGATCCCTCGCATCCACCATCACGGGGTTCTCACAGGCGCTCGCCGCCGCCGCCGCGAGACCGGAAGAGGATATCCGTCTCGAGGCGGCAGTCGCCGGTGCACGGGATATCGTCGCGAAGATCAATGATCTCTCCCGCGGAATTCAGGCCGCGCGGATGCAGGCCGAGGAGCGGATCGTGCAGGCCGTTGACCGGGCGAATGAGGCGCTGCAACGGGTGCAGCGACTCAATGCGCGGATCGTCAGCGCCGACAGCGCGGGACATCCGACAGCCTCCTTCGAGGACCAGCGCCGGGTCGCGATCGATTCGCTGGCGGAAATCATACCGGTCCGCCTCGCCCAGCGCGAAAGCGGCGCGCTCGCGATCTATACGCGTGGCGGCAATGCCCTGCTCGACGGGCGTGCCGCTACATTGACGTTCAGCCCGGCCAACTTTGTAACTGCCGCGATGACGCACGAGAGCGGCGCGCTCAACGGTCTCGAGATCGATGGCGAACCTGTAAATCCGTCGGGGGCTGACAGTCCGTTCGATGGTGCGGCGCTTGCGGCCCATTTCGAGGTGCGCGACCGGCTTGCACCCGATGCACAGGCCCAGCTCGACGCGCTCGCGCGTGATCTCGTGGAACGGTTCCAGGATCCCGGCCTCGACGCCACGAGAGCGCCGTTGGATGCCGGGCTCTTCACCGATTCCGGCGCCCGGTTCGATCCAGTAAACGAGGTGGGGCTTGCCGGTCGGCTCTCGGTCAATGTTGCCGTGGATACCGAGGCCGGTGGCGCGGCATGGCGCCTGCGCGACGGGCTGGGCGCCACGACCCCGGGGCCAATCGGGAACGCGGCGTTGTTGCATCACCTTGCGGACGCGATTGACCAGAATGCCCCGCTGGCGTCCGGCAAGCTGGGCGCGACCGCCCGCTCGACAAGTGACCACGCCGCGGCGTTCCTGTCGCATATCGGACAGCAGCGCCTCGCCGCCGATCGCGAGGTCACCTTTTCAACCGCGAACCAGTCCGCCCTGGCGCAGACCGAGTTGGGCCAGGGCGTGGATTCGGATGCCCAAATGCAAAAGCTCCTGCTGGTGGAGCAGGCCTATAACGCCAACGCCCGCATGATCACCATCGTGGACGAAATGATTGACACCTTGCTGAGGATCTGAGCCATGACCATAACTTCGACCGGGGATCTTTCCCACGGGATGGCGTTGCGCACCCGGAACGCGGAGCTGCGGCAAGCCCTTGCGCGGCTTCAGACCGAACTCACCACGGGGCAGGTTTCTGACCCCGTCGCGCGGCTCGATGGGCATATGTCGTACCTCTCACGGATCGAGAGCGACCTTGCCCGTGCGGAAACCTACGGGACGAACGCGCGGGAGGTCCAGCTCGTCGCCGGCACGATGCAGACTGCGCTGTCCCGTATCGGCGAGGTGACAGATGACCTCGTTGGCACGCTGGCTTTGACAGCGACCTCGGCGGGCGCGGGCGATGTCTCGAATGTCGCCGCGGACGCGCGCGGCGCACTCGAAACGCTCGTGTCCGCCTTGAACAGCTCCGCGGGGGGGCGGCAGGTATTTTCCGGAACGCGGGTCAAGACGGCGCCGTTACCACCGGCAGAGACGATCCTCGCGGAGTTGTCGACAGTCATTTCCGCGGCCGGTGGGCCGGCCGACGCGCGCGCCCTTGCGAGGGATTTCTTCAATGCGCCGGGTGGCGGCTTCGAGACCCTGATTTACCGAGGGGCGACGGATGGCTTGGCGCCGGTGCGTCTCGGCGCCGGAGAAGCGGCCAAGATCGATCTGCGCGCCGATCATGCGGCGTTCCGCGAAACGATGATGCACGTCGCACTCGCCGCCTTGTCGGACGGTGCCGCCTTGTCTCTTGACGCGACAGGCCGCCACGCGATCCTCGAGGGGGCAAGGGACGGCCTTCTTGCGGGCAGGGAGGCGCAGATCGCGTTGCAGGCCGACCTTGGCGTTACCGAGGAACGGATCGACAAGGCCAAAAGCCGGATCGAATCCGAAATGACGACGCTTCGCATGGCGAGGCATGATCTGCTCAAGGTCGATCCCTACGAGGCGGCAACGGAACTCGAGGCGGTTCAGACCCGGCTGGAGACGCTCTACGAAGTGACGGCACGCGCATCGCGGCTCAGCCTTTCGAACTTCCTGTCATGAAGCTGCTGCTGCAATTGGCTGGCCTCGTGGCCGCGCTGGGGATGGTCCTGTCCACCCCGGCGCCGGCGACGGCTGGCCCGATACGGATCAAGGACTTGGTCGAGTTCGACGGTGTCAGGGGCAATGACCTGATGGGATACGGCCTTGTCGTCGGTCTCAACGGCACGGGCGACGGCCTCCGCAATGCCCCGTTCACGGAAGAAATCATGTCCAGTATCCTCGAGAGGCTGGGTGTCAATGTCACGGGCGAACAGTTCCGCCCGAAGAACGTGGCGGCCGTTTTCGTGACGGCCAGCATGCCGCCGTTTTCACGCACAGGGTCCCGGATAGACGTGACGGTGTCGGCGATCGGAGATGCCGAAAGCCTTCTGGGAGGAACCCTCGTCATGACACCGCTGAATGCCGCGGACGGCAAGATCTACGCGGTTGCACAAGGCACCATCATCGCCGGGGGCGCCTCGGCCCGGGGGGATGCGGGGGGCGTGGTGCAGGGCGTTCCCACCTCGGGTCTGATACCCTCGGGGGCCAGGATCGAGCGCGAGATCGACTTCGACCTGTCGTCGCTGGATACCATGCGTCTGGCCTTGCGCGAGCCGGATTTCACCACCGCGGCGCGCATCGAACGGGCGATCAATACGTCCTTCGGTCGCCATGTCGCCGTGATGCTTGACAGCGGCACGGTGCGGATGAACGTCTCGAAGACGGGGATGCAATCGACGGCGCACGCGATCCGGCATGTCGAGAACCTCCTGGTCGAACCCGAACGCCGCGCGCGGGTGGTCGTCGACCAACGCTCCGGCACCATTGTCATGGGGGATGACGTGCGCATTTCCCGCGTAGCGGTATCCCAGGGGAACCTGACCTTGCGGGTGGAGGAGAAGCCCGTGGTCGCTCAACCCAACCCGTTCGCGGACGGGGAAACGGTTGTCGTGCCGCGGACGCGCGCGGAAATCGAGGAAGAGCCGGGTGTCGGGCTGGCCGAGGTTCCGGGTGGCACCTCGCTTTCGGAGGTCATCGCCGGGCTTAACGCCCTTGGTGTCTCGCCGCGCGACATGATCGACATTCTCAAGACAATCAAGTCGGCCGGGGCGTTGCACGCGGAGTTCGTGGTGCGGTAACGGCCGACCGGGACGGGCGGTGCTAATGGTTGCGGCGCGTTCCGGCGCGCGGCTTGCCGAGGCGGGTACGGGCTTGTCCCATTCTTTCAATACGGAGTTGGCGTGGTGCGGGCGTTCCGCCGCCCGTTGCGCGCATCACGTAACGGGATCGCGGCGGCTGGAAGGGTCCGAAGGACCGGGCATTGTTTGTCAGGGCGCGTTCAGGCTGGCTGCCCTGCTGCCGCGTCGACACGCGGCAGGCCGGTTGGCCCGCGGCGCCGCATCACGCGGCGACAGGGGGTCGTTCGCGGCTGCCACGGCGTGCGCATGGGACCATCGCTGATGGACAGGATAGGTTTCAGCACCCGACACTTTATCATGCCTAGAAATAGCCGCGCACGAGGCTGTCAGCGATCAGGGTCCATCCGTCGGCGATCACGAAAAACGCGAGCTTGAAGGGCAGGGAAACGATGACGGGGGGCACCATCATCATGCCCATGGACATCAGTATCGCGGCGATGACGAGATCGATGATCAGGAACGGCAAGAACACAAGGAACCCGATCTGAAAGGCGCGCGCGATCTCCGACAGCAGGAAACTCGGCACCAGCACTGAAAGCGATGCGTCAGCCCCCGACCCGACCGTTGCTTGCTCCGCCCGCAGGGCAGACAGCGACGCGAACGTGTCGGGATCAACGCGGCCGGCCATGAAATGCCGGAACGGCTCCAGCGCCCTTTGCACGGCGGTCTCGATCCCGATCCTTTCCTCCAGAAGCGGGTCTATTCCGGCCGCCCACGCCTCGGTGAAGACCGGCTCCATCACGAAATAGGTCAGAAACAACGCGAGGCTCACGATCAGCATGTTGGGAGGAGATTGCTGCAGCCCGATCCCCTGGCGCAGGATTGCGAGGACTGTCACCATGAATGGAAAGCACGTGATCATGATGGCCAGGCCGGGTGCGAGGCTGAGCACGGTAATCAAGAGGATCAGCTGGATGGTGCGGACCGACAGCGCCCCTCCCTCGCCGAATGACAGCGAGATCTCCTGCGCCAGGCCGGGCTCCGGCATGAATACCAGTGCCACGCCGACGAAGGCCGATATGCACGGGCGGATCATTCCAGCCCATCTTGCAGGTCGGCAACCTCGGTCAGTCTCACGGCGAGTTGACCCTTCTGGTCTGCGTCGAGTTCCTCCAGCTCGCCGCGCGCGATAAGGCGTTCGCCCACGTAGAGTTCGACCGCGTCATCCACGCGCTTGTCGAGCGGCAGGACGGAGTCCTTTTCCAAGGCAAGCAGATCACGGATCAAGGGCCGGGCCTTGCCGACGGAGATCGTGATCTCGATGGGAACCGTGGAAAACGGGTTTCGAAGGTCGGGGCTCCCCCCCTGCTTGCCATCCGTGGATGTCTCCATCATGCGGTCTCTCTGATCGAATCGTGGATTTCTCGGAAAAAGCCTTCGCTGGCGGCCCTTATGCCCTCGAGCACCTCCCCAAGGTCGATTTCCCGCTCGCTCGATTCGCCGAAACGGATCTGGACCTGGCCCGGGGCGAATGTGGGCGATTCATCGATCTCGACAGGGAGCGGGGCGTCTTCGGGCAGGATGGCTCGCAGCGCCGGGGCACTGTCGGGGGCGGTGGTCAATCGGACGGGCTGGCGGCCATGGGCGGCAATTTCTTCGCGCAGCATCTCCGTTACACGCGCTCCCAGCGTATCGTGGGCCATGGCTGGCAACACCGCGTTGACCATTTCTCTCACGACAGGCTCCATCGCTGCGAGCAGACCGGTCTGAGCCTCTTCGTAAGTAAAGGACAGGTCGCTGATGTTGCGGGCGAAATCCTCCGCGATCCGGGTTTCGCTCTCCTGCTGGGCGCGGGCGCTGTCCTCCCAGCCCGCTTGATAACCCTTTTCGAAGGCCTCGAGTTTCTGGTCCTCCAGGCCGACATCCGTCAGGGGGGCCGCAGGGCCCGCGGGCTGCTGCTGAAAATCCTCCAGGATCTCGGATAGCGCCATCATGCATTCTCCTCTTCGCCTTCCAGCCAAGTGCGCAGGATTTCGACCGTTTCTTCGCGTCGCTCACCGATCAGGGCGCGCAGGCGATCGACCGGGTCATCCTGCGCCGGCCTGAAATCGGGCATCTCGCCGGGGCGAATCTGGTTGAAAGGCGGGTCTGTATCCTCGGCGCCCATATCGCCGGTCGGAATCAGCGACATGTTGCCGGGATCGATCTCGCCCGTGTCGATTTCGCCCGTCAGCGCCTCTTCCCGGTCGGATTGTTCCGTGGCAGCGGCGGGCGCGACAAGTTCCGGCGTGGTACGATCGGGCGATCGTGTCAGGAGCGGGCGCACCACGAAAAGCCCCAAAAGCAGGGCGACGATACCAAGCACGACAGCCTGCGCCAGCGACATGAGATCAACTCCCGCCCCGAACAGCGGGTCTTGCACGGCCGCGGTACCGGCGGGGCTGGCCTGCTCGAACTGCATCGTCTTGATCGTGATGACGTCGCCCCGTTCCTCGTCGAAACCGACCGCCGAGGCGACGAGTTCGCGCAGGGCGTCGAGCTCCTGTTCGTCGCGCGGCTCGAAAACGGGCGCACCGTTCGCGTCGGTTCCCATCACGCCGTTGACCAGCACGGCAACGCTGAGACGCCGGATGGCGCCGGGCGCGACGGTCACCTCGCGCTCGGTCTGTGAAACCTCGTAGTTGACGCGTTCGCGGGTCTCGTTCGTCCGGCTGGAAGACGTTTCCCCGTCGCCAGCCTCCCCGTCCGGGAGGTTGGAGGCCACGGTCACGTCGTCCGACCTGCCGGAGGCGCTGTTGGTGCGTTCCTCTGTGTCCGTGCTGATCGCCACCCGGCTGTCGGGGTCGATCACCGTTTCGCGGACGGATTCGCTCCGGGTGACCGTGTCAACGCTCACCTCGACGACCGCGTTTCCGGGCCCGACACGCGCCGCCAGAAGGCGTTGCACTCTCTCCCGCAGGATTTCAGCGCGATCCTCCGTGGCCTTGGCCGGCACGTCGCCGGCTGTGCCGACCAGTTTCCCCTTGCCGTCGATCACGGAAACGTTCTCAGGCGACAGGCCGGTAACCGCCGAGGCGACGAGAAACTTGAGCGCGCGCGCATGCGCGCCCGAAATGGTGCTGCCGGCGAGGCCGACGGAAACGGAGGCGGTAGGCTCGACATCACGCTGGAAAGGGTTTGTGCCGGCCTTGGCAATGTGCACCCGCGCCGTGGAGATCGCGGGGTGGGACACGATGGTACGGGCCAGCTCTCCTTCCTTGGCGCGCCAATACGCGGCATTGAACATCTGTGACGTGGTCCCGAAACCCGACAGGCCGTCAAGAAGCTCGTAGCCACGCGCGGCGTTCGCCGGCAACCCCTCGCCGGCCAGCGTCATCCGCAATTCGTCCCGCCGGGCCGCCTCGACGAAGATCGAATTGCCACGAATGTCGTAGGCAACGCCACGCTGGTCGAGCGCACTGACCACCTCGCCGGCCTGGCCTGCCCCGAGATCTGCGTAGAGCAGCGACATGCTCGGTGTTGCGGCCATCCGCGCGAGCCCGAGCACGGCCGCGAACACCGCGACCGTTGCGGCCCCGACGATGAGTCGCCGCCGCGTGTCCAAGGCAGTCCAAACATTCGCGATCTGCTGCAATTGCTCGCCTCCTTGTCACCGGCTTTCTGCCGGCAGCGCGGATCATGTTTCGCCGATCTGGCTTAACAATCGGTTAGCCTCTGCCGGTTTATGGTCCGCTGGACGACAACCCGGGGCATGCCCATGGCCAAGGACGACAAGATCGACGAAACACGGCCGCGGAAACGGTCTAGGCTGCCGCTTCTCGCCGGGCTCCTTCTGGCAATGACGGGGGGAGGCGCCGGCTTTTACGCCGTCTACTCCGGCTCGGTCCCGGTGCCTGCCATCCTGTCGAAGAGCAGTGAGCCGCAGGGGCCGCGCGGAAAGCCCGGCGCCGACCCCCCGGATGTCGCCTTCGTTCCGGTGGAGCCCCTCGTGATCTCTTTGAACGACGGGCGCGGCACGCATCTGCGCTTCCGCGCCCAGCTCGAGGTCGAACCTGACCAGAGAGGCGAGGTCGAGCACCTGATGCCGCGTATCGTGGATGTGCTGAACGGTTACCTGCGGGCCGTCGACGTCTCGGACCTGCGGAACAACGCGTCGCTCGTGCGGCTGCGCGCGCAAATGCTGCGGCGGGTTCAGGTGGTGGCGGGCCGGGACCGGGTGGGCGACCTTCTCGTGATGGAATTCGTTATGAACTGAGGACGATGAAATGGACATGATTGCCGACATACTGCTGGTTGCGGGCGCCTTCGGGGCCGGCATCTACTGTTTCGTCCTGTCGCGGCGTCTCAGCCGGTTCAACGATCTCGAAAAGGGGGTCGGCGGCGCGGTGGCCGTGCTATCTGCCCAGGTTGACGATCTTACGCGGACGCTCGAGACCGCGCGGAAGTCGGCCACGGATTCCACCGGGTCTCTCGAAAGCCTGACGGAACGTGCCGAGGATGCCGCGAAACGGCTCGAGCTGCTCGTGGCCTCCATGCATGATCTGCCCGAGACTCAGGACAAACCGTCCGATGCGTCCGGTCGGCAGGGCGAATCACCGCTCGGGCCGGTATTCCGGCGCCACGAGCCCCCGGCCGAGGGGGCTGTCAAATGAGCGTGCCAGGGCTGGGCAGGCGCCGTGCGGGCCGGGGGGCGCTGGCGGTTGTCACGGCATTGTTGATCGGCTCGGCAATCGTTCGACTCGGGGACGATGTCGGCCAGGCTCTGGCCCGCGTCCCGGACGACAGCGGGATGGAAAACCGCGCCGGCCCGCAGCGGGTCTGCGAAACGCCGGAGGATCTGCGCGGCCTGATGACGGCGCTCGACCAGCGTGAGAGCCGTATCGAGGCCCGCGAGGCCACCCTGGAGGACAGGATGCAGGCGCTGGAGGTCGCGGACCGGGCGGTGCAGCAACGGCTCACGGAGCTCCAACGGGCCGAGGCCAGCCTGCGTGAAACCATCGCCCTGGCCGAATCGGCTTCGGAAAACGACCTCGACCGGCTGACGAAGGTCTACGAAAGCATGAAGCCGCAGCAGGCCGCTGCGCTCTTCGAGCAGATGGACCCCGAGTTCGCCGCGGGGTTCCTGGGCCGGATGCGGCCGGATGCGGCGGCCGAGATCATGGCCGGGCTGAGCGCCGAGGCCGCGCATCTGTTCAGCGTCGTTCTCGCGGGCCGCAACGCACAGGTTCCGCGCGAATGACCGGTTCCGGATCAGGGTTTCTTAACCCCCCGCTGTCAGTGTGAGGGGGCGACGAGCGCAGGCGGAACAGATGATCGGACTGGTTGGCATCCTGATTATTTTCGTGATGGTCTTCGGCGGCTACCTGGCCGCCGGGGGAAAACTCGCCATCATCCTGCATGCCTTGCCGTTCGAGATGATGATCATTGGCGGCGCGGCGATCGGGGCGTTCCTCATCTCCAACGATCTGGGGGTCGTCAAGCATACGGCGCGTGATATCGGCAAGGTCTTCCGTGGTCCGAAATGGCGGCCGGAGGATTACCGGGACCTTCTATGCCTGCTCTTTCAACTCGTTCGGTTGGCGCGTCAGAACCCGGTCGCGATAGAGGAACACATCGAGGCGCCCGGGGAATCGAGCATTTTCAGCAAGTATCCCAAGATACTGACGGACCGCGAGGCGATCGCGCTGATAAGCGACACGATGCGATCCGCCTCGATGAACTACGACGATCCGCATCAGGTCGAGGAAGTGCTGGACAAGCGGATGGAGGCGCATGTGCACCGCGCCCTGCACTCCAGTCACGCGCTACAGACCATGGCGGACGGCCTGCCGGCGCTGGGTATCGTCGCGGCGGTTCTCGGCGTCATCAAGACCATGGCGTCGATCGATCAGCCGCCCGAGATCCTTGGCAAGATGATCGGCGGCGCGCTCGTCGGCACGTTTCTGGGCGTGTTCCTCGCCTATGGTCTCGTTGGTCCGTTTGCCGCGCGGCTCAAGGCCGTGACCGAGGAGGACGCACATTTCTATCATTTGATCCGGGAGGTCCTCGTCGCCAACTTGCACAATCACGCGACGAATATATGCATCGAGGTCGGCCGCCAGAACGCACCCGCGCAGAACCGCCCTTCGTTCAACGACCTCGAAGAGGCGCTCAAGGCCGTGAAACAGGATGCAGCATGATTCGCGGGCTTGCATGCATGATCGTGACAGTGTTCTGGGCCGGGGCGGGATGGAGCCAGGTTGCCGACGTGCGTGCAGGGGAACATGACACGTTCACGCGGCTGGTTTTCCGGTTGCCTAGCCAGATACCGTACACCATAGATCGACAAGGCCGTACAGCCGAACTGCGTTTCGAACGCCCGGGCCTTTCATTCGATACTTCCGTCGTTTTTCAGCGTGTCCCGCGTACGCGTCTGGCGGCCATCGACGGATCGCAGGGCGGGGGGCAGCTGCGTCTTTCGCTGGGCTGCGACTGCGACATTCGGACGTTCTGGTACGACCGGTCTGCGCTCGTGCTGGATATCGGTGACCCCTCGCCGCGCGACAAGGAAAGAGAGCCGCCGGGCGCCGCGCCGATGGAGACACGTGGTGCCGGGCTGCGGCCCCTGCCGCTGCCGGAGATGCGTCCATCGGGTGCGACGCGACTGGTGGCCCGGGCACTCGACACGGCGGCGGCCGAGGTGCCGGCGCCGCGCCGGCGTCAAGCTGAGCTCGACGCCAGCCGCGCAAGGCTCCTGGAACAACTGGGCCGGGCGGCGTCACAAGGTCTGCTGACGCCGGTGCAATCGGGATCACGGATTCCCCGGCCCGACGCACCGATCGGCCGTGCCAGGCAAACGAGAACGGTACACGACGGCGCTGCAGACCCGCATTCGAAAGCCGCCAACCTGCAGGCCGAGAGCAGCATTGACCGCGCCATGCGATCGAACGGGCCGGCGCAAGCACAGGCCGTGACGGAACAGCGCTGTCTTGACCCGGCCCTCGTGGACGTCACCGGCTGGGCGGATGACAGGCCGTTCACACGACAGTTGGGCGCACTCCGCTCCGGTATCCTTGGTGAATTCGACGCACCCGATCCGGCCGCCGTGACAGCGCTGGCAAGGCTCTACATCCATTTCGGTTTCGGCGCCGAGGCCCGCCAGGTCGTTCTCCGTCTCGGTGCCGAGCTCTCCCACGGCGATGTACTCGCCGCGATGTCGGGCATACTGGAAAACGGCGATGCCGGGGAGGATGCGCCCGTCCTCGCCGGCCAGATGGATTGCGCGCCTCATACGGCACTGTGGTCGGCCCTGTCGCGCCGTGAAATACCTGCCGGGCAGCCGATGGATAGCGATGCCATTCTTCGCGCGCTATCCGCCCTGCCGCCGCATTTGCGCGGGTATCTCGGGCCGATGCTGGCGCAGCGGTTCCTGGGAGGCGGCTATCGGAATGAGAGCGAACGCGTACGCCGCATGCTTGACCGCAGCGAGGAAACGGCCACCCCGGCCGGCAATCTTGTCGGGGCGGAAATCGCCCTGTCCCGCGGCGAGGTGGCGAATGCCGAGGAGGCACTCGGAAAGCTGGTGGCGGAAAACGTCGAACCGTCAGCCGAGGCATTGGTGCGCCTCATCGACTCACGCCTGCAACGGGGTGCCGAGATTTCCTACGAGACGGCGCAGCTTGCGGGCGCCTATGCGCTCGAGCATCGGGAAACCCGCCTTGGCCGTTCTCTGGCCCGCGCGCACATACAGGCGCTCGCCGTCTCGGGAGCCTTCGACGAGGCGTTCGACAAGCTCGATGCGCTCGACCCGTCCGATCGCGCGGGCAACAGCGAGCTGCGCTCGCGCCTCGTCGGGCACCTGACACGCCTTGCGGATGACTACGACTTCATGCGCCATGTCACGTCACCCGACGTTGCCCAGCCCGAACAGCTCGACCCGGACACAATGAACAAGGTCCTCCGCCGGTTGTTGTCACTGGGCTTCGTCTCCACGGCCTCCCGCTTCGCGCAAGCGGAAACGCAAGGATCGGGGCCCGTATCGCGGGAAAGACGGCTATTGCGCGCCGAGATCGCGCTGCGCAGCGCGCGTCCGAACCAGGCGTTGCTAGACCTCATGCCGGTTTCCGGCGAGGATGCCGACCGGTTGCGTGCCGAGGCGCGCAGCAAGGCCGGCGGGCACGCGACGGCGCATGACATCTACGCGGCGCTGGGCGAGGAAGAGGCAGCGCGGCGCGAGGCCTGGCTTGCGGCGGACTGGCGTGCGCTGGCCGAGGACGGGCAAGGGCCAGTGCCGGATGTGGCAAAGGCCATGCTCGACATGCAGGCGCAACCGAACGCGCGCGCGGCAGGCGTCCTTGCGCGGAACAGGAGCCTGCTGGACGCCAGCCGGCAAACGCGTGCGACCCTAGGCGCGATGTTGAAGGCATGGCCAGCCCCCGCGCGTTCGCTCGATCCCTGAGATGCAACAACGGCTCACGCGGTGTGGCCTGATGGTGATTGCGGGCCGTGGCCAACAGCACCTGCCCCCACCTGAGCAGATTGCGGCCGGGATAACCTTGCCGGCCCCGCCCGCGCTTACGAAATCTAAACGTCGCGGCACTTAGGCTCTGCTGCATCTGGGCAGAAGGCCCTGTGCGAACGCGGAGATTGCACCCGTGCCAAGAACGGCGAAACCATCACTGAACAACGTCATCCCGCACCTTGTGACGTGTTTCGTGCAAGATGCACCACATCTCTGGCCGGCGGCAGCTGGCACCATCCTGTTCGTTCTCGCGTTGCTGGCGCAGGCAGAGCCATCCCGCGCGTCCAATACACCCGTTTGCGACGTGGCGGCCGCGCGGGCAGCGCAAGAGTCGGATGTGCCATTGCCGGTATTGCTGGCCCTGACCCGCACCGAAACCGGGCGACACCGTGGCGGTCACCTTGTGCCTTGGCCATGGGCGGTCAACATGGAAGGCTCCGGGCGGTGGTTCGAAACCCGGGAACAGGCGCGCGCCCATGTTGCGCGTCACCACGCCCGCGGGGCGCGCAGCTTTGACGTCGGGTGTTTCCAGATCAACTTCAAGTGGCATGGCGACGCGTTCGAATCGATCGATACCATGTTCGACCCGGTTGCCAATGCCCGCTACGCCGCCGCTTTCATGACCAATCTGCATGCTGAGCTGGGCAACTGGTCAGATGCGGCGGGCGCCTATCACTCCCGCACGCCGGCCCTTGCGGCGCGGTACCGCGCCCGGTTCGACCGTATCCTCGCAGGCCTGCCCGCGACAGGAAACGATGGTCGAAAGGGCGGTGCCCGCGCCCCCCTGCAGCGGCAAACGGACAAGCGTCAGCCGCGGCGCGCGCTCGTCGACGGCCTTTCCCAGGCCGCTTCGCGGGGCTCTCTCGTGCCGGTGGGCGGCGGTTCGGCGCGTGCGCTCGTTCCCGGCTTCGGGGGGCGCTTGAGATGAAGCGGCCAAGCATCCAGGACATTTTCCAGCCGACCGTGCTGCTCGCGCTCGCGTTGATGGCCGTCATCGTCATGATGATCCTGCCGATGCCGGCATGGGTGCTCGATGTCGGGCTGGCGGGGTCGTTCGCGCTCGCCATCCTGATCTTTACCGTTACGCTCTTCATCGAGCGGCCGCTGGATTTCTCGGCCTTCCCGACGATCTTGCTCGCATCGCTCATGCTGCGCCTGTCGCTCAACGTGTCATCGACAAAGCTCATTATCGGGCAGGGCCACACGGGAACCGGCGCGGCAGGTGACGTGATAGAGGGGTTTGCCGATTTCGTCATGGGGGGCAGCGTGTTCCTCGGCGTTGTCGTGTTCTGCGTGCTCCTGATCGTCAATTTCATGGTCATCACGAAGGGCGCGGCGCGCATGGCCGAGGTGGGCGCCCGCTTCGCGCTGGACGGCATGCCGGGCAAGCAGCTCGCCATCGACAGCGACATGTCAGCCGGCGCCATCGATCACGCCGAGGCCAAATTGCGCCGGGAACGCGAACAGCAGGAAACAACCTTCTTCGGGTCGCTCGACGGGGCATCGAAATTCGTCAAGGGCGACGCCATCGCCGGTCTGCTGATCACGGTGCTGAACATCGTCATGGGGCTGGTCATGGGGACCGTCGTGCATGCCATGCCATTGGCCACCGCCTTTGAAACTTACGCCATCCTCACCGTCGGGGACGGGCTGGTGACCCAGATTCCGGCCGTGGTGATCTCGATCGCCTCCGCGCTGCTGCTGGCGCGCGGCGGCACGCAAGGTGCGACGGACATCGCGATGGCGGAACAGATCGGTCGGCACCCCGCGGCCATGGGGACGGTCGCGGTACTGATGGTGCTGTTCGCGCTCGTGCCCGGCCTGCCTTTCCTTCCGTTCATGCTTGGGGGCATCGCGCTCGGCGCCACGGCGATCTGGCTGCACCGCCGGCCGCCGCCGCAAGATCAACAGGCGGATCAGGACGCAGCCAATGAACGGCCGCCGGAGAAATCCATGGGCGAGGTGCTGGAACTCGACGATATCCATCTCGAGTTCGCCCCGGACCTCGTGAACATGGTGCTGGATCCTGGCACCGGGCTTGATGCGCGGATATCCAACATGCGCCAGTACGTGGCCACGCAATACGGTCTGATCCTGCCTGAAATCCGGCTGACGGACGAGCCCGCGCTCGGGCCCGGACAGTATGTCATACGAATCCAGGGGGTCGAGCAGGCGCGGGCGACACTGCGAACCGGGCAGATGCTCGCCCTAGACCCGGACGGGCACCCGGACCTGCCGGATGGCGACGCCGTCGCGGAGCCCGTTTATGGCGCTCCTGCGCGCTGGATCGAGGCCGATGCCGAGGAACAGGCGGCCCTGACCGGCGCGACTCTTGTCGGGCCGGTCGAAGTGCTTGCAACCCACTTGCTGGAAGTGATCAAGCGCAACCTGAGCCGTCTTCTGACGATGAAGGCGATGCGCCGCCTGCTCGACGAGATGGTGAGCCTTTCGGATCCGGCCCGTGCGGAGGCAAACCGAAAGCTGCTGGACGAACTCATCCCTGACCGGGTGCCCACGGACCTCTTGCAGGCGGTCCTGCGTCTGCTTCTGGCCGAACAGGTTTCGATCCGGAACCTGCCGCTCATCCTTGAGGCCACGGCAGAGGGCCGCCAGATGCATGCGCGGCCCGAGGATGTCTGCGAGCATGTGCGCCAGAGGCTGGCATTCCAGATCGTGGCCGGCCTGCAGCGGGAGGACGGCACCCTGCCGCTCATCCAGCTCGCGCCGGAATGGGAGGAAACGTTTTCGTCCTACCAGATGGACGGAAAGGATGGCCGCCGCGACGTGGCGCTGCCGCCGCAGACCTTCAACCAGCTGGCAGACGCCGTTGGCGAGCAGGTGCAGCGCGCCGGGGAACAGGGGCGCGCCCCGTCAATCGTCACATCCGCGCATCGCCGGCGTTTCCTCAGGACGGTGCTTTCGGCGCGGAACATCACCAATCCCGTGCTGGCCTTCGAGGAAATCGGCGCCGATGCGCGCCCGGCCCTGCTTGGTGTGGTACCTGCATGAACACGGCCGCCGGATTGCTTGAACTGACGCGCGAGATGCTCTGGTGGCATTTCGTTGTTTTCCTCCGCGTTGCCCCCGTCATCGCGCTGTTTCCGGGTTTCGGAGAGACAACCGTGCCTGCCCGGATCAAACTGGCGCTTGCGCTGGCACTGACCGTCGCCGTGACACCGATCCTGCTGCCCGACCTCGGCCCGGCGCGACCGGGTGCGAACGGCCTGGCCTGGCTTGTCGTGACCCAGACAGGCGTCGGCCTGCTGCTCGGGGTCGGGGTCCGGCTGTTCGTGCTGGCCCTGCAGACCACGGGGACCATCGCGGCACAGGCGACCTCGCTGTCACAGATCCTCGGGACCGCCGGTGTCGAGCCGATCCCCGCCATGGGCCACCTTCTCGTCGTCGGTGGGCTCGCGCTGGCCATGATGGCGGGTCTGCACGTGCGTGCCGCCGAGACACTTGTCCTCAGCTACCGCCTCTTCCCGCTGGCAGAGCTTCCCGCGCCTCAGGCCGTGTCGGAATGGGGTATCCGGCAGGTTGCGGGCGCGTTCGGCCTCGCCTTCACGCTCGCCGCGCCCTTCGTGCTGGTCTCGGTTCTCTACAACCTGACGCTCGGTATCATCAATCGCGCCATGCCCCAGTTGATGGTCGTGTTCGTCGGCGCACCGGTCATCACCGGTCTCGGCCTCGTGGTTCTGCTGGTCATGGCACCGACCCTTCTGGCGCTCTGGGTGGATGCCCTTGGCCGGTTCATGATCAATCCGTTCGGGGGCCGGTGATGGCACAGTCCGACGACGACGCCGACAAGTCACACGAGCCGACACGCCACAAGCTGGAGGAGGCACGCAAGAAGGGCGAGATCGCGCGTTCCGCCGACCTCAACACCGCGGCGGCATATGGCGGCATCCTGGTGACGGCGGTGGCCTTTGGCGCGGCCTCGACCGAACGGGTCAGTGCCGCCCTGATGGTTCTGATCGACCAGTCCGACGGTTTGGCACCGTTGTTCTTCGACGGCCCGGCGGCGGCGCCGGCGGCGGGTTTGTTGTTGGCGCTCGTCCTCGGGCTCGCGGTCTGGTTCGTGGTCCCGGCGGCATGCGCCTTGTTGTCGGTTCTCGCGCAAAAGAGCCTTATTCTCGCTCCAAGCAAGCTCCAGCCGCGAATTTCACGCGTTGATCCGGTTCAGAATGCAAAGAACAAGTACGGGCCGACGGGCCTGTTCGAGTTTGCGAAGAGCTTCGCCAAGCTGCTTTTCTACTCGCTCCTGCTAGGGGCGTTCCTTGTCTACCGTTTTTCCGATATGGCCGGCGCGATCCATGCCGAACCGGTCATGGTCGGTGCCTTGATGGCGCGACTGATGATCGAATTCATGAGCGTCGTCCTAGTGATCTCGCTGGTCATCGGCGGGGTGGATTACCTGTGGCAGCATTACGACCATCTGCGCCGGAACCGCATGTCCCATCGCGACGTGAAGGAGGAACACAAGCAGCACGAAGGCGATCCGCACATGAAGCAGGAACGCCGTCAGCGCGGCACGCGGATCGCCACCGAGCAGATGATGGCCGACGTGCCGGATGCCGAGGTGGTTATCGTCAATCCGAGCCATTACGCGGTGGCGCTGGCGTGGAGTCGGCTGCCCGGTTCCGCACCGGTCTGCGTGGCCAAGGGGGTGGATCATCTGGCCCTGGCCATCCGCGAACGGGCGGTGGAGGCCGGTGTTCCCGTGCGGCGGGATCCGGCCACGGCACGCGCGTTGTTCGCGACGACGACCATCGGCGAGGAGATCGCTCCCGATCACTACCGTGCCGTCGCGGCGGCGATCCGGTTCGCCGAGGCGATGCGGCGCAAGGCAAGGGCGCTGGGTTGAGAGAAGACCGGCTGAAGGATCTGGCGGAGCTTGCCAGGGCGGTGCGGTCGGCGCGGGAGTCCCGGCTGAAGGACATCGCCACCGAGGAAACCCGCATCCGGCAGAACCTTGCCATGTTGGCGGACCACAGGGTCGCGGCCGCGCCTCCGGCAGGACGCGAGGGCTTGGCCGTGCACCGGGTCGGGGCCGACATGCTCTGGCGGGGCTGGCTTGATCAGACGGAACGCGCGCTTCAGATCGAGCTTGCGCAGGTTCTGGCGCGGAAAGAAGAGGCCCGGCGGAGCCTGCAGCGTGCCCATGGTCGCAGCGAAGCGGCCGCGAGCCTGCTGGAAACCGAGCGGCGCGCGACGCGCGCCAGGGCCGAGATCAAGAAGAGCCTGCGTGAACAGCAAACCATGATGCTCAAATCCGCCGGGAACCACGGGCCACGTTGACGTGGCGGCGGCTAGGGGCGTCAGATATCCTGGCGGGCAATATCGACGATCAGCACCTTGTTGACCTCTGGCCCGATGACCTTGCGAGCGGCCTCCGTGAGCGCCTGCCGCAGCACGTCGAGCGTGTTGGCATCGGTAAACCTGCCGTCAAAGCCCCCCATGTTCGCGTGGTCGAACATGACCTGCAACAGAACGTCGCGCAGCTTGGGCTCGCGAGTATAAACCTTCTCCCGGTCGTCGCCGGTGATCTCGAGGCTCAGCGACAGGATGACCAGTGAGCTGACCCTGTCGCCGCCGATCACGGGCACGATGAACTGGTTGTTCAGCTCTATGTACCCCGTGACGGCGTTCTTGACCGTTTTCGGCGCAGCGGGCTGCGTTGCCGTCGGCGCGTCCGTCGTTTCGGGCGGGCCGGCATGAGCCTTGCCGTCGGCCGGCGGTCGCAGAGCCAGACCGGTGCCGACGCCGGCGCCGATTCCGACGAGGGTCAGGGCGAGGGGCAGGAGCAGCCTGGTCATTGCGCCGCCTCAGAACGGAAGGACCATGTCCAGCACCTGTTGACCGTAGCGGGGCTGTTGCACATCCGAAATCTGGCCGCGTCCACCATAGGAAATCCGCGCCGAAGCGATCTTGTCATGGGTGATTTCGTTGCGGCGCGAGATGTCCTCGGGGCGGACATAACCGCTGACGAGAAGTTCGCGCAGTTCGAAATTCACCCGCACCTCTTGTGTCCCCTCGATCCTGAGCACGCCGTTGGGCAGCACCCGCGTCACTGTCGCGGCAATCCGTAGGGTGAGTTCCTCCTGACGCCGCACCGAGCCGTCACCGCTCGACGCGCTGCTTGAGTTGATGGAAACGGCGTCCTCCATGCTGGCGCCGTCTGGAAGCTCCTCGTTGACGCGTTGTGGAAGGCCGAAAAGCTGGGACATCTGCAAACCCTCCGATCCGTCGCGTGATCGCGATGTTCTGTTGGATATGGCCGCCTCCTCGTCGATCTCGATGACGACGGTCAGAATGTCGCCGCGCTTCATCGCACGGCGATCGCCCAGCAGGGACCGCCGCCCGCCGGTCCAGAGCGAGGCGCGATCAACAGTGCGCGCGGGCTCGGCATGGCGGGGCAGGCCGGGATATCTCATCGCCGCCCGCTCGGAACCCGTGCGCGTGTCCGACAAGCTGGGTGGTTTGCCGAGGTGGTCGAGCCGACCGCAGCCGGAAAGCACGATCAACAGGAACAGCAACAGGCGGAACGGAACGGTCATCAAGACACCCTATCAGTCGGAAACGAAAACTCGGCCGTCATCGCGGACCCTGCCCGAGACCGTGCTGCGCGAAGACAGGTTCATCACGCGGACCCGCTCTCCGGCCGTCGCGCGCGAAAGCGATCGTCCCTCGGTGACGATGTGCAACCCACCGCGGGTAAAGATGAGTGGCACGATCTCGTTACGCTCTATCACCGCCGGTGGTCCCACATCCGCCAGGCGGATGGGCCGGCCGGCATAAAGCGCCGCACGTGCCTCCTTTCCGATCACCTCGCCGGGATGAATGGCGGCCCCCGCCACCTCGCCTGGCTTTACCGCCACATCCGCCGGTGTCACGATGGTCTGGGCCCGTATCGTGCGCGTGGCCACGACGATGTCGGCCCATGCCGCGCAGGGCAGAACGCACAGAAGGGCGAAGAGGATCCGCATCAGCGCACCTGCGTCGTGGCGGCCATCATCTGATCGGCTGCCGAGATGACCTTGGAGTTGAGTTCGTAACCCCGCTGCGCCTCTATGAGCTCGGTGATCTCGCGGACCGAGTCGACCGAGCTGTCCTCGAGGTAGCCCTGCCGCAGCGTGCCAAGCCCGTCCTGTCCCGGCGTGCCCACCACCGGCTGGCCCGACGCCTCGGTCTCGGTGAACAGGTTGCTGCCGATCGCCTCCATGCCCTTGGGATTCGTGAAACCCACCAGGTTGAACCGGCCCAGAAGCTCGGCCTCGGGCGTTTCGGCGAAATAGGCATAAACTTCACCATCCGCATTGATCGAGAGGCTGCGGACATCATCGGGAATCGTGATCCCGGGCCCGACGGTGAACCCGTCGGACGTGACGATCAGACCGTCCGCAGAACGTTTCAGCCCGCCGTCGCGCGTGTAGGCCTGTTGGCCGGAGGGCAGGGTGACTTCGAGATAGCCGCGTCCCTCGATGGCCACGTCGAGATCACCGTTGGTCTGGGACAGCGCGCCCTGCGCGAGATTGACGGTAATTGCCGCCGGTCGCACACCGAGTCCGAGTTGCACGCCCGTGGGCAAAACCGTGCCATCCGCGGCGTTGACCGTGCCGGCCCTTGTCATCTGCTGGTAATGCAGGTCGGCGAATTCCGCCCGGCGGGCATTGTAGCCGGTCGTCGTCATGTTCGCGAGATTGTTGGATATCGTTTCCACCCGCATCTGCTGGGCGGCCATGCCGGTTGCGGCAATCTTAAGGGCGCGCATCGGGGTCTCCTCGTCTCGGGGGTGTCAGCCGCGTGTCACGGATCGCAAGGCTTCCCGCACGCGTTCGTTCTCCGCGTCGAGAAAGCTCTGTCCAAGTTCGTAGGCGCGCTGGACCTCGACCATCCTGGCGACCTGCAAGACCGGATCGACGTTTGCGCTTTCGAGATGCCTGTGCACGATCCTTGCATCCTGCGCCGGCTCCAGCGCGCCATCCGTGCGGAACAAAACGCCGCCTTCGCGTGTCAGGGTTGCACCGTCTGCAGGCCGTACAGTGCCGAGCTGCGCGAGGGGCTGGTCATCGGCACTGAGCGTGCCGTCCGATGCAACCCCCAGCCGGACCGCGCTCGGCGGGATGAAGACCGGGGCCCCGCCCACATCGAGGACGCGGTGTCCGTCATGCGTGACAAGTTCGCCCACGTTGTTTGTGGTGAAGTTGCCGGCGCGCGTCAGCCGCTCGCCCCGGGGCGTATCGATCCAAAAGAAACCATCGCCCTCGATCGCGAAATCGAGCCTGCCGCCGGTGGGGTCCAGCGCACCCTGCGCAAGGGATGTCCGGCGGACGTTTCCCGTGGCCATCGACAGGGATGGACCGCCCTCCGTTCGCACGACGTGCTCGGAAAATATCAAACCCTCCGCGCGGAACCCCGTTGTCGAGGCGTTCGCGATATTGTTGGCGATGATCTGGATTTCGCGCAGCAGACCGTTCTGCCGGGTCAGGGTCGTGTAACCTGCAGCTTCCATTTTCAGCCTCCCGTGATCAGCGGCACGAGCCGGTCCTGGAAAAAGGCGACGAGGGTCTGGGTCATGAACCCCATCGACAACCAGAAGACAACGACAATGGCGGCCAGTTTCGGCACGAAGGTGAGCGTCAGTTCCTGGATCGATGTCAGCGCCTGGAAGAGCCCGACGAACAACCCCGCCAGAAGCGCCACGCCGAGTATCGGCAGGGAGATGACAAGCGCCACCCACAGGCCCTGCCGCATCGTGTCGAAGAATATCACCTCGTCCGTCATCGTTCAGACCGGCATGCGCAGGATTTCCCGGTAGGCCTCGACGACCTTGTCGCGCACGGTGACCGCAGTCTTGACGGCGAGCTCGGTGTGCGCCAGCGCCTCGACCAGCGCGTGCGGATCGGCATCTCCGGCGATGGCCTGTTTGGACAGCTCCTCGCTCTGCTGGAGGGTTGTGGCGAAATCCCGGGCAAGGTCGTTCACCGTCCCGCCCGTCGCGGGTTGCCCGGCGTTGGGTTCGGTTGCCGGCCTGGCGGCCGCGTATTTCTGGGCCGCTCCGATCGCACCAATATCCATTCTGGATCTCCTTTTGCCCTTATCTGCGCAGAAGGTCGAAGAGGCTTTTGCCCATCTGCCTTGTCTGCTCGAACATCTTGAGGTTGGCTTCGTAGCTGCGCTGTGCCTCGCGGGCATCGGCGAGCTCGATTACCAGGTTCACGTTGGAGCCTTCGTAGCGGCCGTTGGCGTCGGCAAGCGGATGAGAGGGATCGTAAATTTCCTTGGGCGCCGCACCGTCGGTCATCACGCGGCCGACCGCGACAAGTCCGTCATGCCCTGATGCGCCCGAGGCGCTCGTGAACGTAACCGTCTTGCGCTGGTAGCCGGGCGTATCCGCGTTCGCGATGTTCTCCGACAGGTGACGCAGCCGCTGCGACTGCGCGCTGAGGCCGCTGGCGGTGATCGAGAGGGACTGGGAAAATTCCGTCATTGCCGTGTCTCCTCTTACCTCTGCCCGATCGCGGTGCGCAGAACTTCGAGCGACGAGCGGTATATCGCCAGCGCCCGGTCGTGCTGCCGCTTCGTGTTCACGGCATGGACCATTTCCGTTTCAAGGTTCACGGAATTGCCGTTCGGATCCGCCGTGGCGCCGGGGCGGTCAATCATGGCAAAGCTGCCGGCACGGTCAGGCAGATTGAGATGCGAAGGACGTGTCGCGCGCAGCTGGAAGCCGCCCACGCCGGGCCCTTTGCCCGCGTTGAAGGGCGGTATGTCCTGTGCGGCGTAGCCCGGGGTGTCGGCGTGCGCCATGTTGCGGGCGATCACGCTCTGCCGCGCGCCGGCATGCGCGGCCATGGCATGTGCCATGCGAAAGACATCAAGGTTTTCGAACATCGGGGCTTCTCCCTCGATTGGTTTCAATCAAGGTTTAACCCCGATTCCTTTAGAAACGGTTTTCAGCAGATTGCTGGAGATCACGATGCGCCCGTCCGCCATTGCCTCCCTGCGCGCGGAAATCGCCGCGCTGCGCCCGGATCATTGCATCGGGCGTGTCGCCTGCATCGAAGGCGGCCTGGTCCGTGTCGAGGGATTGTCCCGACGCGCGTGTCTTGGGGACACGCTGCATATCCGGCGCGATGGCGCGCCGCCATTGCCCGGAGAGGTGGTGCGCCTCAGCGCCGAGGATATCACGGTCCTGCCCGACGTGGCGCCAGCCGGCGTGTCGCTCGGCCAGCCCGCCGTGCTGGCGCATGCGGGCGATATTGCGCCCGATGACGGTTGGCTGGGTCGAATCGTGGATCCCATGGGCAACGCGCTCGACGGCCGGCCCATCCTGCGCGGCGCCCGGCCACGCCCCTTGCGCGCCGGGCCGCCAGCGGCAGCGCAGCGCCGCGCGCTCGGCCCGCGCCTTGAAACCGGCATGGCGGTATTCAACACGTTCTTACCGGTCGTACGTGGTCAGCGCATCGGCCTTTTCGCGGGTTCGGGCGTCGGCAAGACCAGCCTTCTTGGCCATCTCGGCCGTCACATGGAGGCTGATGTCGTCGTCGTCGCGCTGATCGGGGAACGGGGGCGCGAAGTGCGCGATTTCGTTTCCGATGTTCTGGGGCCCTCGGGCATGCAGCGCGCTGTGGTCGTCGCCGCGACGTCTGATCAGTCGCCGCTCGTGCGGCGGCGATGTGCGTGGTCTGCCATGGCCGTCGCCGAGCATTTCCGCGACTCGGGTCGTCACGTCCTGCTCCTGACCGATTCGATCACCCGGTTTGCCGAGGCGCACCGCGAGGTTGCAACCGCGGGCGGCGAACTTCCCGCGTTGCGCGGGTTTCCGGCCTCGACCGCGCACCAGATCACGGCGCTTTGCGAACGCGCCGGACCCGGGCCGGATGCGTCGGGCGACATCACTGCAATTTTCAGCGTGCTTGTCGCCGGGTCAGACATGGACGAACCCGTGGCAGACATCCTGCGCGGCGTTCTCGACGGCCATGTCGTTCTTGATCGGCAGATCGCCGAGCGTGGCCGCTATCCGGCCATCGACCTGCTGCGGTCGGTATCCCGCAGCCTGCCGCGCGCGGCCAGCGACCCCGAAAACGACATGATCGTGCGAGCCCGCGCTCTGGTGGGCCGATACGCACGTTCGGAGGCGATGATCCAATCCGGTCTGTACACGCCCGGCAGCGACCCCGAGCTCGACCAGGCGATCAAGGTTCGGGACGAACTCGATTCCTTCATTGCCGAAAGAGAGACCGTATCGGTGCGTAACAGCTTCCAGAAACTCGGGATGATCCTGCGCCGCGCGGGGCAGGCACGCGGCACCGGGCCGCCGGGCGCGGCCATTTGAATGGCATGCCACGCCGGGATGGACGTTGGATCAACGCCGGCCAAGACCCTTGCCGCAGCCTTTGTCTACGGACGCGGGTCAAGCCCGCAGCAGCGACAGGGCAATTGCCTGCGGTGTTTGCAGGGCACGCGCAGAGACCTGGTCACGCAGCAGGTAGGTTTCGACCACCTTGTCCCTCGCCCCCGACCCTGAGAAGTCACTGAATGACGTGACGCCGAAACGCTCGCGTGCAAGCGCGCGGAATTCGCGCTGCTGTCGATCGATATCCAGCCGGCCGAAGCCATCGGGCAGGCCGAAGGCCGTTTCGAACACCTCGCGCAGCGGGGGTGTTCCCAGCACCCGGAACCACGCCTCGGACTCGCTGGCCGCGCTTCCGGCAATCGTTGCGAGCTCCCTCTGCGCGTTCAGGGCCAGGCGCAGGCTGTCATCCTGGCGGCCTACCGCGATTTCGAAAGATCGCGCACGGAACTGCGCCGTGATCTCGGCGCCGAACCCGGGCGTCCCGGTTCTCGGGCCGGTTGCTGGATCACCGAACCCGAAGGCCCGGTTCAGCTGGCGGTAGCGGCTGTCCGAAAGCGAATTGGCCAGCGATCTGCCGTCATCTGCGCGGCTTTCAAGCACTTGCTGTACGAAGTGGCGGTTGTTGATGTCATCGCCGAGACCGAATGCTCCGAGCGCCACGCGCAGGAGTCTCCGGTCGGAGACAAGTTCCCCGGCCGTGGTTATCGTGTTGATCCTGTCCTCGAAATACGCGGTGTCGCGCTGCATGCGCGGTGACGCCTCGAAGGCGCGCGTTTGCGCCGCCATCGTGCTTTCGAGCAGTTTCCAGCCGGTCAGGCCGGATGCTGGCAGAACCGGCTGGAACATCACCGCGCCTGCCGTTTCAAAAGCCGTTCCTCGCGCGGAAGGAGGCTGCGCAGGGCCTTGAGGCACTGGTAATGGTTGTCCGTCAATAGTGCCTCGGCGGCGCGCGCGAGCGCGGTGCGGCTGTCGGGGTCGGTAAAGACATGGCCCAGCTCCTCGATCCTGCGCATGAGCTTCAAGCGCGCATCGCCGGCCTCGAGATCGCCGGAAAGGACGAGTTGCGTGGCATAGCAGGCCCTCTTGACCGGGGTTGTCGCCTCTTCCGGGTGAATCGCGTCACGCAGCCGCAGGATATTGGCATGCGGCGTCACGATCGACAGGCGCGCGCGTCTTTCGCCGTTCTCGATCACTGCGCGGTTGACGAGAACGCGTTCGCGCGGGCTCAGCTTGAGAACCAGGCCGCTCATACCACTTGCGTCTCCCCGCCGCCTTGCGCATCGCGCAGGCCACGCATGATCGCCGTATTGACCTCGAGAAGTGGTGCGACCGACGCCTGCCTGCGCAATACGAGGGCGCTGTGTCGTCGCGTGAATTCGGCGATTGAAATAATCTGCGCGCGGAGCGGTCCCGGGAGGCGGTTTCCATCCGCCGCGGCATCCGCGGCCAGCAATGCCCAAAGACGGCGGTTGTCATGGACGGCGGCGGCCAGCACGCGCATGTCCGTGCCTTGGCGGCCCCCCGCGGATTTCAGACGGCTGGTGATGCGCGCGAAGGCGTCGTATTCGGTTCCACGGGGCGTACGGACCGGGTGGGCGTTGGCACCGTAGGCGTTATGCGCTTGCTGTGTCGCGTTCACGGGATTTCCTTTCAAGAGGATCAACGCATCAAGGCGGAGCGGGGAACGGGGCGCCCGTCAATGGGCGCCCCGCCGCTCCTAGCCCCTGAACAGCGACAGGATCGACTGCGGCGCCTGGTTGGCGATCGACAGCGACTGTGTCGCCAGCTGTTGCTGAACCTGCAGCGCCTGGAGCCGGGCCGACGTTTCCTCCATGTTGGCGTCCACCAGCGACCCGATGCCCGACGTCATCGAGTCGGTCAGGTTCGCGATGAACTGAGACTGTGTTTCGATCCGTCCTTGTACCGATCCGAAGGCTGCGGCGGCGTCGATCGAGGTGTCGATCAGGCTCTCGATGTTCGCGAGCGCCGTGTTGGCACCGCTGGCGGTGGACACGTCGATCCCGGACAGGGTGCCCAGCCCGCCGGATCCTGCGTTGGTATACTGCCCGCTGACCGAAAGCGCGTCGGTGCCTGCATTGGTCACGACGATCTGGCCGGCATTGGCTGAATCGTAGTCCACTGTGACATTGGCCCCCGAGTTCTCGATCGCGGTCTTGAGGCCAACGGCAACGGTGTCGCCCGGGGTGCTCGCCGCGACATCCTCGGCGGTGACGGTATAGCTGGCGGTCGCGTTGCCGATCTGGACGGTCAGCTTGTCGCCTGCCGAAAGCACCGACCCGTCGATCGCGATGGTGCCGTTGTCACTGGTGCCGCCGTTGGCATCCATGGAAAAGCCGAACCTGTCCTGCGAATCCGCGGCCTCGCCGGTGGAACCGGCGAAGGCCGCCGCGGCTGTATAGCCCCCGGTCGAGAGATCCTGGGCGGTGACCGTGATCGAGGAGGAGGTGACGTTTCCGGCGGCGTCCCGGTCGAGGGAGGCAAGGATGTCGGCGGAGGCGGTATTGCCGTCGATGAGGTTGAGCCCGTTGAACTGGGCAGCGGAAACGACCGAGTCGATCTGGTTTTTCAGCTCGGTCACGTCGTCGTTGATCTTGGCCCGGTCGACGTTGTCCTCCTGCGCCGCCACGATCTTGGACTTCATCTGCGTGAGCAGCTCGGTCACGGTCTCGGACGCGTCGCGCGCCACGGCCACGGTGGATTCGCCCAATGAAAGGCTTTCAGAGATCGCCTTGAACCCTGCCACGTCGGATTCCATCACCTTGGAGATGGCGAAGACGGCGGAATTGTCCTTGGCGGTGGCCACCTTCTTGCCGGTCGAGATCATGTCCTGGGTGCGTGCCAGGTTGGAGTTGACGGATTTCAGGGTTTGCAGCGCGACCATTGCGCTGTCGTTCGTGAGAATGCTGGACATGGCTGTTTCCTTGTCTTCCCGGGCGCTTTGCGCCAGTTTCACGGCCCGCCCCGCGACGGGGCGATATCGATGCGTCCTTCTGACCTGTGCGGCAGTCGTGTGCGTCCTGCCGCGCCACCCCTTGTGGAATGCCGGGGCAGGATTGCGTCCGAGGTGCTAAGGGAATGCTAAGTCCACGCCGCGATCTCGGCGGCATTTGACACAAACCTGGCCTATGCGCGCCTTTCCACCCGGCGGACCACGTTTCCGTCGATGGTCTGCCTGCGGCCGGCATGATCGTAGGTTTCAAAGGAATGACGCAGCTGCCGAAGCGCGGAAAGGCGGCCGGCGACGCGCCTGATCCCTTGCAGAGCGCCGTCGAGCAGCGCCTGGTTTCGCACGACCTTGTCCTTCAGGTCGTCAAGATCCCGGCAGCGGTCCGGGGCCAGCCTGTTGAGCGCGTCGACAAGCCGGGATTTCTCCTCCAGCAACTCCGTGATGGTGTCGAGATCCCCGGCCAGAAGCGCGCCGCGTTCGGTCTCCAGCAGATCGTCGAGGCGGGACATCACGTCGTGGGCGGTGTCGTCATGTGTCATCGCGCGCCTCTATCATCGAGCGGAAGATGTGTTCGGCCAGGCCGATCCCCCCGGACCGCGCCATCTCGCGCGCTATGGCGTCACGATGGAACGAGGCGAAGTGATCCTCGCCGGCGCCTCCAGAGAAGCCATTGACCTGCTCGCCGAGGCCGGCGGCCTTGAGCATCTGCGAAAGAAAGCGCGCCTCCAGCTGCTGCGCGGCGGCCCTGGCGCGGCTTTCCCCCGGACGGGTGGCGTGAGGGGTGTGCGTCGGTTGGTGAGGGGGCGGAACCTGCCACATGATGATAGCTCCATTTGAAGGAAACTTTCCGGCATATGACACCAAACCGGTAAAGATGCGGTAACCGGTGTCTGCAAGTATGCCTGCGACGCGGAAGAAATCCCGGAGCAGGGCCAATGTACCAGTTTCTGTCAGACTTCGTTGCGGGTGGCGGCGGCGCAGGCTCTCGCCGGCCGGCCCATGGCAGCGCCGAGCACGGGACCAGGGCGGCTGACGGTTTCCGCGACGCGCTGGCCCGTGAAAGCACGCCCGCCCCGTCGTGGCGAGAAGCGGAGGCAACGCCGGAGCGTCATGGACAGGGTGTGACGCCGACGGATCCCCCAACACCGGCGGATGGCGCCCCGTTTGCCACGGTGAGGGGGCGTGACCAGGATGCCGAACATCCTGACGACACTGCCGCGATGGGCGAAGGCCGCGCCGTCGAGCGGCCCGAGGACACGTCAAAGAGGAACATCCAGCTTGGCGGTGCCGATGCGCGACAGGGGCGCGCGGACGGCAAGGCGGAATCACAGGGCTATCCACCCCGGGCGGCGCCGGGGGTGTCCGCCCCGGGTCTGCCATCGGGCGAGACCCCGAGCTCGTTTCCTGCGCGAGACGGTGCGCATCCCGTGGCCGCGGCCCCCTTGGAGTCCCGCAGCCCGGCCGCCCTGCAGCCCGACACACCTGCGGATGACGGACGCCGGGTATACGCGGCCTCCATGTCAGCGGAAAGCGGCCGGGCAGCAGGTCATCCCTTGCCGCCGGACGCTATGGAGGGCGGCCCGCAAACCTGGTCGACGACGAAATACCATGTTGAGACCCGACCCGCCGAGTCCTCCGTGTCGGCCAAAAGCGGGGCGACCGCCGGGTCTGACGCAATGCCATCGGTTCGGCTTGCCGCCCCCGCGGTCATGACCACCACGTTTGGGGACGACGGGCTGAGATCAGTTCCCCGCGCGCTCGAGCGCATGCCGGCACGTCTGATCGATCCCGCGGGTGGGTCGACAAACGCAACGCCGACGGGCGCAAGCGAAGCCGAAACCTTGAGGATGCCCGCCCACTTGGAGGCCGCGCCGCAGCAGCTTGGTTCCGCCCCAGGAAGCGCGGTTCGAGGCATCGCGGCCAACATGACGGGAAATACCGGGACGGGGCGTTTGGACGTACCGGCAAGAAGCAGCCCGCCACAGGCGCGCGCCGTCTTGGGGGTGGATGGCCAGCCGGCGCCTGACGATCTGCCCGGTGGCGCGAGGAACGCCCCGGCCGTGGCTCCGCCATCCGCGGATGTGCCGGATGCCGAAACGATCCGGCTCAAGAACGCTCGGGCAAGCGGCCCGGTCCCGCTCCACCACGACACCGGGCAATCCCATGCACCGGTGGCACCGTCGCCGTCGGTGCCGGCAGCGGGTCGCGTGGCCGTGCGTAATGGCGTGCTATACTTGGACCGTCAGCCGCTCACGGCGATGCGCGATCCGATGCCGCATTCGCATGTGTCGCTCGACCGCGGTGCGAAAGCGCCGGGCATCGCGCGGGAAACCGGGCTCAACCTCGCTTGGCGTGCCGATGGCGGGCACACCGTTGCCCCCGGCGTACCGGAAAAGGGGTCCGGGACGGCGACACCGACTGCAGTGGCAGAATGGACGGGTGCCGGTGACCCTTCGCGGTCTTCCCGACCGGCTCCTGTCGCGGGGCCGGAGGAAGGTGTTGCGCCGCTTGTATCTAGGCGTTCCGGGGCTGTCCCGTCGGCTGTGCCGCCGCTTGGTGCGACGGCCATGTTGGAGGCATCCCGGCCGGTGCAGGAGCGGTCCGGGTCCAGCCTGCCTTGGTTGCAGCCCCAATCGGTTCGTGCGCCCGGGATGCATCACGCTGACGCCCCCGGCACTGTCCGGATACCGGGCGCCGGGTCTTCCGGTTCTTCCGGGCCCGCCGCCGGAGCGCTCGCGGTTTCGCCCGCTGCCGGCAGTCCTGCCGCCGAGGCGGAGCCACGTCCCGTCGTGGAGCTGCCGCCTCCGCAGGAGGCCGCACCGCCCGCGCGCAGCGGCCCCCCGGCCGCGGCAGCGCAAACGCACATGACGCAGGCCGACACCGGTCGGGCGGTGGCCTGGCAGGTCGCGCAGGCGGTTCAGGCCGGTCGCGAGCAGTCCTACGAGATCCTGCTGAACCCGCCGGAACTGGGCAAGTTGCGCATAAGCCTCACGCCTGGCGAAACCGGTATTTCCATCAGCATTCAGGCCGACCGTCCCGAGACGCTCGACCTGCTCCGGCGCCATGCCGACATGCTGTCACAGGATTTCCGCGAGATGGGGTATGACAGCACCGCTTTCTCTTTCGGGGCTGAGACGGGCGAAGACCGGCCGCGCGATACGCCGGCAGAAGATGATGGCAGCGCCTCCGCGGCCGAAACACAGCATGCCGAGATGGCCGGAGGCATGCCCGTGTCTCACGCACCCGCCGCAGCCTCTGCTGCCAACCGGGTTGACATACGTCTCTAGAAAGGTCTCTCGATGGATATTCCTGCAACACCGCGATCCCCGTCCGCCGGGAATGGCCTGATCGGCGGGCCGTCCGCGCCGAATGGCACCGGAACGGGCACCGCGCTCAATTCCGATTTCCAGACCTTCCTGGAAATGCTGACCGTGCAGATGCAAAATCAGGATCCCCTGAACCCCGCGGACCCGACGGAATTTGCCACGCAGCTGGCCACGTTTTCGTCGGTGGAACAACAGGTCCGGACCAACGAGTTGCTGGTCGCGCTCGGCGCGCAGATGGGGGCGCTGGGCGTGTCACAGCTTTCCCAATGGATCGGGATGCAGGCCAGCGCGGAAATGCCCGTGCTGTTCGAGGGGAGCCCGGTTACCGTCGAAACCCCGGGCAACACCCTGGCGGATAACGCGGAGCTGGTGGTCACGGACCGGTCGGGCAAAGAGGTGCAGCGTATGCCCGTCGGGACCGAAGCCGAGGAACTCCAGTGGGCTGGCACGCTTGACACGGGGGCGCCTCTGCCGGCGGGTGAATACAACCTCGCGGTGGAATACTCGGCCGAGGGCGAAACGCTCGCCACCGATCCGGTCTATGTGCAAGCGCGAATCATGGAAGCCCGGAACGAGGACGGTGTGCCGATCCTCATCATGGACAGTGGCCAGAAGGTCGAATCCTCCGCGATCGTCGGCCTCCGTGCCGCCGCTGACTGATGCGCCAAAACATGGGTTTTGCCCGTTTTTCGTGCAGTGGGCGTGTCGCTGCGCCGGGTGTTGGCGGTATTTCGCCTTTTTTCACGCTTCGATGATTTTTCGGATTTGTTGCAGGATGCTATTGAAATAATAACGCCAATATACGATCTTCTCGGTGAGGCGCTCGGCGAAGCGATTTGAAATTGGAGTTTACCAAATGGAACTGACGAAAATCATCGCGGCGGCGGCGATTGCGGCCATTACCGCTGGCCCCGCACTGGCACAGGATCCGTTCGAGGAGTCCGAATGCGACGATCCCCAGACCCCGGACGTGGTGGAAGAGTGCCCGCCGGCCGGTCTGATTGGCGCCAACGCCGCGGGCGTGGTGGCCGGTGCAGTCGCGCTCGGTGTCGTCGCATCTGGTGGTGACAGCAGCACCACGACGACGACCACGACGACCACGACGACGGCGGGTGGCGCGGAGTAGTAAAAACTGCTCTCACAAAGCATATGTCAGAAGTTCAAAAGGGCCCTGCATGGGGCCCTTTTTGTTGCGTAAAATCGTGTCTTGATCACCGCCGTCATACGCGGTCTGGCGAGCTAGCGCAGATGCCGCATGACGGCGAATCCCAGCTCCGGCCCGACCCATTGGCGCGATTGCACGATCCGGCCGTCACGGTTGACAAGGTAAAGGTCCACGAACTGCCTGTCAGCCGACACGCAGCTCGAAAACATCTGCAGCACCGGCTGGTCGATCTCCCCGAACTTTACCGCCTTGGGGTATCCGCGTGACACCACGCAGGTTGATTTCGCCTCGACGATGCCATGATCTCCGTCGAGGTAGCGCTGCGTGTACTGCGCCGTACCCTCCCTGCGTTGCGTGACAAGCTCCAGCACCCCGTCAACGTCGGCCGACATCAGGTCGGGCGGCACGGCGCGCGTCGCGGTGATGATGCCGTCCTTGGTGGTTACCGAGCGACGGTCGCTGATACCCCATGCAGCCCACGTGTCGTACCGCCCGTTCGATTCGATAATGCGCATCACCGCGGCGGCCTTCGTCGTCGGGAACATGAGCTGCGCGAGCGGATCGTCGGTCCGGCGCAGCGCGGTGGCGGAGAACCGAGAAAGGTCCGGCGGTTCCGTGGGCTGCTGGCGTGCCGAGCGGATCTTCTGGAACAGTTCCTTGGAAAGGTCGCCCGGCGAGATCGTGCTCTCCTGGCTGGAGCAACCCGGCAGGATGAGCGCCGCGATCACGGCGACGAGGGGCAGCAGGCGGGTCACGCTCATCTCCAGAATTTCCCCCAGCTTTCAGCCACCTTGGCGCGGTGACCGTCGCGGATGGTCTCGTAAAGCCGCCCCTCGACCCCCAGCCTCTGGCCACCGTCCCGCTGGATGGGGCGAATCGTCTGGGCGAAACTTTGCTGCGTGGGCTGGCCGAGCAGCCACGATAGCGGCATTTCGAAGAAGAGCCCCTTGTCGAAAGAACCTTCGCCGAACGTGCTGGCCGAAACGTCCGTCTTGGTGGCGAACGCGCCGACCTTCCAGCCATTGGCAAACGAGCGCGCGACCTGAAGCGTCGCGCCCCAGTCCCCGGCGAGGTAGCGGCCCGCATGAACCTCGAATTCGAAATCCCCCGGCGCGTCGTAATAGGCTGAGAGATGGCCGTTCCATTCAGGGATGGGCACGCCGCGCGTGTCCAGCGACCGCAGCCCGAAACCCTGCTCGAACTCTCGCGGACGGACATAGTTGACCTCGGCCCCGAGTGCGAGGCGACTGTCCACAGGTTTCCAAAGGACCTCTGCCGAAACACCCGCGAACATGGTTTCCAGATAGCCGCCCGTGATCCGCCCGTACAGATCCGGGCCCAGACGTCCGTATTTCGCGAGCGTCAGCAGGTCCAATGTCGGGCCGTACTCGGAATTGTAGCGCAGCGCGTCGGACCGGACACGCGGCATGATCGAGTTCGATCCGCGCGTCGCTTCGTCGATATTGCCGAACAGCTTGACCGAACTCGCCCCGGCAACGACCCAGCCTGACCCCAGATGCCAGTCCGCCCGTGCCGTCAGGCGTATATCGGCGCGGAAGGGGTTGTTGGGGTCGAACGCGTATGTCCGCGTGGTCGGGGTTATCCGCCAGTTGAACTTCGGCCGAACACCCGGCAGCCTTTCGGGTACGCCGCCAAACCGCAAGCTGTCGTTGAATTGCACCGCCGCCAGCATTTCCCGTTCGGCGGCGTGTTCCAGCCGTTCCAAGTCGCTGCGGCGGAAGCTGGTCGTGCTGACGGGCAGGCCGTATTCGTTGCTCAGCGTCACGTGAAAGGTCTGGATAGAGGCCGGCATCGTGCGCGTCAGAACGCGGACCGTCCGGCCAAGGGCCTGTGAATCGGACGTATAGACGTCGTTAAGGATCAGCAGATGGGCCGACCGCTCCTCTATCCGGAGCCCTTCGAGCGTGATGCGTTCCTTTGCCAGCAGCTCGCCGAGCGACGATATCGCGTCCTGCTGTTGCTTCGGGTCGAGCGTCCAGCCAAGGTCATTGATCGCTTCGGGGTCGCGCACCGCGACCGGCAGCGGCGCGGGCTCGCTGCTTGGGACCGGTGGTTTCCGCGGGTTCAGCGATATGGCCACGCTTGCGCCGATTTCCGTGCCGTGGAGCGCGAACAGCCGCAGGTTCATGTCGTCGTTGAGCTGGTAATCCAGCGCGACGTTCCACGGGACGTCGGGATCGAACACGCCCTGCTGCTGTTCGATGTCGTAATTGTCCGAGGAATATTCCGCACTGAAGCTGATCTTGTCGGTGATCGCGTAGCTGAAGCCACCGAAAAGCGCCATCGGCCCCCGAAACCAGTCACTCACGTTGAACTGTCCGCCGCGGCCACCGGTGCCGGTGAACGTGAAGCGCGACCGCGTCCCCAGCGAGCCGAAGCTGTTGCGCGTGCCAAGCCGTCCCCAGCCGATTCCCCCCGTGACACGCAGCCGGTTGCCCAACTGCTTGGTGGCAACCACATATTCCGAGGAGAGCACACCGGTTCCCAGAAAGTCGCGCAAGCCCACCGCCACTGACGGCAGATAGTCCGTCTCCTCGATCACGCGGAACTTGAGATCGAAACTGCGGTCGTAATACACGTCGAAAAGCGGTGAGAGGTCATCGACGCCGATATACCGAAAACTGCCCGAGACCCATGGCAGCAGCTGGAAGGACGCGGTGTTCTTGGTATAGCCCTCGAAATGGGAGATCGTCACCGAGAGCTGGCCATCCGGTGCCGCCTCGGCCGTCGGCATGTCGATCAGGCCGCCCGGCATGCCGAAATTGTTTGTCTTGGTGGTCAAAAGACGGTCGGCAACCGCTGCCACGGGCATGAGCATGAGGGTCATCAAGACCGCTGACAGCGATATCTTTCGGATCACGCGCAGATGCCCCGGTATTCGGCCAAGTTGCGGTCACCTTAGCGAAACTGATCGGGGACAACAACGTAACAATCGACCGAACCGTTTGCGCGGTGCCGCTCGCCTTTGATGCCGTCTATCCCATGTGCAGCGCCACCAGCACTGCCGCGGCGCCGAGGCCGAACCCGCCGGCGGCCCACGCCGCATAGGCCAGTCGTGATGTGCTTTCCTGCGGTGTTGCGGTTTGCGAATGCCGGATCAGCGTATCCTCCACAAGCTGTGGCAGCCGCGGGCCGTAGCGGCTGAGCACCGCCAGCGTCCGGCCCAGGTCACGCAGCGCGGCACGTGGGCCGACATTCTTGCGGATGTAGTCCTCGACCACCGGGCGCGCGACCTGCCATATGTTGATCTGAGGGTTCAGCGAGCGCGCCACGCCCTCGACCACGACCATGGTGCGTTGCAGCAGGATCAACTCGGTTCGGGTTTCCATGCCGAACTTTTCTGTCACCTCGAAAAGGTAACTCAGCAGGCTCCCCATCGAGATGCGCGTGGCATCCATGCCGAAGATCGGCTCGCCCACGGCCCGCAGCGCGCGCGCGAACTCGTTAACGTCCTGGTTGGCAGGGACATACCCCGCCTCGAAATGCACCTCTGCCACGCGCTGATAGTCGCGCCGGATGAAGCCGTAGAGGATCTCGGCATAGACCTTGCGCGTGTACTCGTCGATATGGCCCATGATCCCGAAGTCGTAGGCGATGATGTCGCCGTTGGCCGCGACCTTGAGATTTCCCTGATGCATGTCGCCATGGAAATACCCGTCGCGCAGCGCGTGGCTGAGGAAAAGCTGCAAGACACGCTCGCCCAGTGCGACGCGGTCATGGCCCGCGGCATCCAGCGCCGCGTTGTCGCCGAGGGGAACGCCCACCGCCCAGCTCATCGTCATCACGCGTCGGCCAGAGAATTCCCACTTGATTTCCGGCAGGGAAAAGCCGGGATCGTCCGCGGTGTTGGCCGCGAATTCCGACGCCGAGGAACTTTCGAGCCTCAGATCGAGCTCGCCCAGAACGACACCCTCGAAATGGGCGATGACATCGGTCGGGCGCAGTCGGCGGGAGGATGGAGACAGAAGCTCGATCATCCGGGCCGCGAAATAGAAGGCGTCGATATCCTTGCGGAAGGCGCGTTCGATCCCCGGCCGCAGAACCTTGACCGCCACCGGCTCACCCGTGTCGCGCAGGCGCGCCTTGTGTACCTGCGCGATAGAGGCGGCCGCGACGGGTTCGCTGAGATCGTCGAACATCTGTTCGACGGGCCGCTCCAGCTCCGCGGCGATGCTCTGCTTGGCGGCGGCGATGGGAAACGGCGGCAACTTGTCCTGAAGAATCCGCAGTTCGTTGGCCAGATCTTCGCCCACGATGTCGGGACGGGTCGAGAACAGCTGGCCGAACTTGATGTAGGCGGGGCCAAGGACCGTCAGCGCGCCGACCGCCGGCGGCAGATCAGGGTCAGCCCGGTATCCAAGCCACTGGAACGGCCATGCGAGAAACCGCATTGCCCCCCGCACGAGCGGCGGCGCGTCCATCGCATCGAGGATGAGCCGCATTGCGCCGGTGCGCTCCAGCGTGGCCCCGGTCCGTACAAGGCGCAGGATATTGTGCGGCCCGCGCACCGGATCAGAGCTTCCAGCCCGAGTGCAGACAGGCGATGCCCATCGACAGGTTGCGGTACTTGGCGTTCCCGAAACCCGCGTCGCGCACCATTTGCAGGAACGTCTCCTGATCAGGGAAACGCCGGATCGATTCCACCAGATACTGGTAGCTGTCCCTGTCCCGGGCGATCAGCTGTCCCATGCGCGGGATGATGTGGAAAGAGTAAAGGTCGTAAACCTGCCGCATCAGTGCGTTCGGCACCTGGCTGAACTCCAGCACCATCAGGCGGCCGCCGGGGCGCAGAACGCGGAACGCTTCTGCCAGCGCGGCCTCGGGGCGGGTGACGTTCCGTATGCCGAAGCTGATCGTGTAGACATCGAAACTGTTGTCCGCAAAGGGCAGTGCCATCGCGTCGCCCACAACCCAGTCCAGCCGGTCGCCGAGGTTCTCGGTCTCGGCGCGCTGGCGGCCCGCCGCCAGCATCTCTTCGGTCAGGTCGAGCACGGTGGCCCGCCCCGCGCCCGCGCGCGCAAGGAATCGAAACGCGATATCGCCGGTGCCGCCCGCCACGTCCAGCAGGTGTTGGCCCGCGCGGGGGGCCAGCCAGTCCATCATCGCGTCCTTCCAGACCCGGTGGATGCCGAGGGACATCGCGTCGTTCATCATGTCATAGCGCGACGCCACGGACCCGAACACGCCACGCACGCGCCCCGCCTTTTCGCCCTCGGGGATCTGCTGGAATCCGAAATGGGTGGTTTTCTCGGTCATGTGCCGCGGGCGCCCTTGCCGTTCGACGTCTTCGCCCTTCTTATAGGGCGCCGGGGGCCGGTTACAATCCGCCCCGTGCAGGAGATGAGAGAGCAATGCCCGAATTGCCCGAAGTCGAGACGGTTCGCCGCGGACTGGTCCCCGTGCTTGAAGGCGCCCGGATCGCGCGGGTGCGGGTCAACCGGCCGGACCTGCGGTGGCCGTTTCCGCCTGACATGGCGGACCGTCTGACAGGCCGCCGCGTGCTGCGCCTTGGCCGGCGGTCGAAATACATCCTGGCCGATCTGGACAGCGGCGAAACGCTGCTTGTCCATCTCGGCATGTCGGGCCGGATCCTCGTCTCGGGGGACCCGCTCGGGATGTTCGTGCACGACCATCCCGCACCGGAAAAGCACGATCACGTGCTACTGGAAACCGAGGCCGGCGCGCGCGTCACGTTCAACGATCCGCGCCGTTTCGGGGCGATGGACATGGTCGCGACCGATGCGGCTGGCGACCACAAGCTGTTGCGCAGGCTGGGGCCCGAACCGCTGGGGAACGCGTTTTCCGGCGAATACCTCATCGCGTCCCTGCGCGCACGCCGCACGCCTGTAAAAGCCGCGCTGCTCGACCAGAGGCTCGTGGCGGGTCTGGGCAACATTTATGTTTGCGAGTCGCTTTTCCGCGCCGGGATCTCGCCCAAGCGACATGCCGGAGCGATCTCCGCGCGGCGCGTGGATGCGCTGGCCCGGGCCGTGCGGGACGTGTTGCATGACGCGATCGCGGCGGGGGGATCGTCGCTGCGCGACTACCGGCAGGCTGATGGCGAGCTCGGCTATTTTCAGCATCGCTTCGATGTCTACGACCGTGAGGGCGCACCCTGCCCGCGCCCTGGCTGCGAGGGCCGTGTCCGCAGGGCCGTACAGTCCGGCAGGTCCAGCTTCTACTGCCCGCGTTGCCAAAGATAAGGTTGAACCGGATAGCCAAATTGATAAGGAATCGGTTCTGATCGAAACCAGCGAAAGCAGATTTCATGGCCTATGAGACGATCAACGTCGAAATAGAAGACCACGTCGCCCTTGTCACTCTCAACCGCCCCGATGCGCTGAACGCTCTCAACGACCAGCTTCTCAAGGAACTCGCCAAGGCGCTGCAAGAGCTTCAATCCAACGACAAGGTCCGCTGCATCGTTCTGACCGGCTCGGAAAAGGCTTTCGCGGCCGGGGCCGATATCAAGATGATGAGCGACAAGTCCTTCGTGGACGTGTTCAAGGAGGACCTCTTCGGCCCCGAGCCGGAGGCGATCGCCGCCATCCGCAAACCGATCATCGCCGCGGTCAGCGGCTACGCGCTCGGCGGTGGGTGCGAACTGGCCATGATGTGTGATTTCATCATCGCCTCTGATACCGCCAAGTTCGGCCAGCCCGAGATCAATCTGGGCGTGATGGCCGGTCTCGGCGGATCGCAGCGACTGACCCGCTTCATCGGCAAGTCCAAGGCGATGGACATGAACCTGACCGGGCGCTTCATGGATGCCGAGGAGGCCGAGCGTGCCGGGCTGGTCAGCCGCGTGGTGCCCGCAAAGAAGCTGAAGGAAGAGGCGCTGAACGCCGCCAACAAGATCGCCGAGAAGTCGATGATCACGGTCATGGCCGTGAAGGAGGCCGTGAACCGGTCCTACGAGGTGCCGCTGAGCGAAGGTCTGCTTTTCGAGCGGCGCGTCTTTCACTCGCTTTTCGCCACGGACGACCAGAGCGAGGGCATGTCGGCATTCATGGAAAAACGCGAGGCGCAGTTCCGCGACAAGTGAAGCGGGCGCGCACGAACTTACCCGACATAATGCAGCGTGTCGAAACGTGCGCGCATGGCCCGGGTGCGGGGGGCAACCGACCCGGGGTCTTCCCGTAGCCCGTCCACGATGAGCGCGGCCAGATCCTGCGCGTGGTCCGGCGTCACGCCCCACCTTACGATTTCGGGCGTGCCTAGCCTGAGGCCGTTCATGTCGCCCGCGACCGGCGGGCGGGGCAGGCCGATCCCGCAGGCGAGCAGGCCAGCCTGCCGCAGCCGCCGGGCGGCGTTCTGGCCGCCGCCGAACGGTTCGGCCTCGACGGCGAACTGGTGCGAGCGGGTGAAGCCGCGCGGTTCGGCGAAAACCGGTATGCCGCGGTCCTGAAGGGCGCGGGCCAATGCCCGCGCGGTGTCGATCATCATCTTGGCATAGGCGGCGCCATGGTCGCGCCAGTCCAGCATCGTGATGGCCAGCGCGGCTGATTTCGCCGCGTCGAAATTCGCGGTCATGCCCGGAAACGCGATCCTGTCGAGTCTTTCGGCAAGCGATGCGTCATTGGTGAGGACCAACCCGCCCGCCGGGCCGCCGAGGCTCTTGTAGGTGCTCATCGTCATCATGTGCGCGCCTTCCCGCAGCGGGTTTTTCCACGCGCCACCGGCGATGATTCCGCATTGATGGGCCGCATCGAACATGACCAGCGCCTCCGACTCATCGGCGATGGCGCGCACCTCCCGCACGGGGTGCTCGAACAGGTTCAGGCTCCCGCCAACGGTGATCAGGCGCGGGCGCTCCTGTCGGACGACTTTCCGCAAGGCGTCGGTGTCGAGCGTGTAGCCATCCGTGTCCACCGGGGCAGGAACGGTGCGCAAGCCGTAAAGGCCGGCACATCCGGCGGCGTGATGGGTGACGTGTCCGCCGATAGCCTCGGGCGGCGCGATGATCGTATCGCCCGGCCGGCAGGTGGCCATGAAGGCATACAGGTTGGCAATGGCGCCCGAGGGAACGCGGATCTCGGCGAATTGCGAGTCGAAGATCTCGGCGCAAAGCTCCGCGGTGATTACTTCGATTTCCTCGATCGCTTCCAGCCCGGTTTCGTACTTGTCGCCCGGATACCCAAGGGAGGGCCGCGACCCCAGCCCGGCGCAGAGCAGCGCCTCGGCGCGCGGGTTCATCACGTTCGTGGCCGGGTTGAGGTTGAAGCATTCGCGCTCGTGGATTTCCCGGTTCTTGCGCGCCAGCGCCTCCATGCGGTCGCGAAGAGCATCCGAACCCAAGGCAGCCGCGCGCTCTGCCAGCGATCCGACGCGCGTCTCGGATGTCTCCGGTACCCAATCACGTTTGGCGAGTTTCATGGCCATCCCCCTTGGTGAAGAGCATGGCGGTATCGCGCGCGCGAGGCAACAAGCGCGGGGTGAGTCGCCCGGATGTGTCGATTGCGTAACAGATTTGCGAAAAAAGCGACCGGGCCAAGCCGGGGCCGTCTTCGGCGGGAATCGGCCGCGCGAGGCGCAGGGATTTCCGGTTTTCATCGGCGCTGATCTCGGCTATATGCGTCAGTTGTAAATGCGCGTGGGGCCCGCTCAGGCCATGTATTCGCTGTCGTCGGACCAACCGGTGCGGGACGCTCACGTGCGAAATGGATCGTGAAAACCCGAACAAAGGTCTGAAATACAATGGCAAATACGCCCCAGTCCAAGAAGCGCGCTCGCCAGAACGCGCGCCGCGCCGCCATCAACAAGGCGCGCCGCTCCCGAATCCGCACGCATATCCGCAAGGTCGAAGAGGCCATCGCCGCCGGCGATCAGGCCGCCGCGCAAGAGGCGCTCCGGGCGGCGCAACCCGAATTGATGCGCGGCGTTTCCAAAGGCGTGTTCCACAAGAACACCGCGTCACGCAAGGTGTCCCGTCTGGCCGCACGGGTGAAGGCGCTCGGTTGAGCGCCCTTCAGTAAATTGTTGATCTTCAAAGGCGCCCGTAAACCGGGCGCTTTTTGCGTTGATGGCGCCAGTGCAAGAGCGCCAGATTCTTTTCGCACCCTTCTGCTGTCAAGCTCTAAGATAAGTTGCCGTTGGCTCGACGCTCTGGCTATTTTCATCGAGCGATTCCGCAAGGGGGATAGAGGCTGCCGCTAGCGCCCGGACATGAACCTGACCGTGCTTCCTGGGTGCATCTACGTTTAAGCGACCGGCCACGTCCGCAGACAGACCCGCGCGGCATGTGACTGCCCGATCCACGCCGAGGGACACGGCACAGGAACGGGGATGCCACGCCGCCGCACCTGACCTAGGCACGTTGGGTGTTTCAACCTGTTGCCCATGGCAACGGGGTGGGACGGGTTTTTCTCTTGGCTGGATTCGCCGGCACCGGGACGCTTCGGGCAATGCCGATATGGGGATGTGAACGGCGGAACAGGAAAAATGACCAACGAGCAATGGGGCCAACTCAAACAGGAACTTCTCAGCAAGGTCGGAAAGCACAACTACGCGAACTGGATCGAGCCGCTTGAACTGTCGGCGGCACGCGACGGCGTTGTAACCTTCAGCGTGCCGACGACTTTCCTGGGCAATTACGTCTCGCAGAATTTCGGAGACCTGATCCTGTATCAGGTCAATACCGTCGCGCCCGAGATCCGCAGGGTGCATTTCGAGGTGCCGAGCAGCGGCGCGAAGCGCACCCCGGCGGTGCGTTCCAACGGGGCCGGCGCGCCGGCACGGGGTGCGGCGCCCGGTGTGCCGGATGCCGATTCCCAAGTGCCCGCGGCGCCGCTCGATGACCGGTTCACATTCGACCGTTTCGTGGTCGGCAAGCCCAACGAGCTTGCGCATGCGGCTGCCAAGCGCGTCGCGGAAGGCGGGCCAGTCACGTTCAATCCGCTGTTCCTTTATGGTGGCGTGGGGCTGGGCAAGACCCACCTGATGCACGCCATCGCCTGGGAGCTGAAGGTCAGGCGACCGGACCTGAACGCCGTCTACCTGTCGGCGGAACAATTCATGTACCGCTTCGTGCAGGCCCTGCGCGATCGCCGCATGATGGATTTCAAGCAGATGTTCCGCTCGGTCGATGTGCTGATGGTGGATGACGTCCAGTTCATCGCGGGCAAGGACAGCACGCAAGAAGAATTCTTCCATACCTTCAACGCCCTGGTGGACCAGAACAAGCAGATCGTCATCTCGGGCGACCGGGCGCCGGGCGAGATCGAGAACCTCGAGGACCGGATCAAGTCCCGTCTCCAGTGCGGCCTGGTGGTGGACCTGCATCCCACCGATTACGAGCTGCGGCTCGGCATCCTGCAGTCCAAGGTCGACCGGTTCCGCATGGATTACCCGGATCTGCAGATGACGGACGGTGTGCTGGAATTCCTGGCGCATCGCATCAGCACGAATGTCCGCGTCCTCGAAGGGGCGCTGACGCGGCTTTACGCCTTTGCGTCGCTTGTTGGTCACGAGATCACGCTGGAGCTGGCGCAGGATTGTCTTGCCGATATCCTGCGCGCGTCCGAGCGCAAGGTGTCGATCGAGGAGATCCAGCGCCAGGTGTCGGAACATTACAACATCCGCCTGAGCGATATGATCGGCCCGAAACGATTGCGCAGTTTCGCGCGCCCGCGGCAAGTGGCGATGTATCTCTGCAAGCAGATGACAAGCCGCTCGCTGCCGGAAATCGGGCGTCGTTTCGGCGGGCGAGACCATACCACCGTGATGCACGGCGTGAAGCGGATCGAGGAACTGCGCCAGCAGGACGCGCAGATCGCCGAGGATCTCGAAATGCTGCGCAGGACGCTGGAAAGCTAGCGCTGTGCACCCGTCGCCTGCGGGCTGCGCGGGGGCGGGTGCGCGCGTCTCTTGACCCCATGTTCAATTGCACCGAAAACGGGCGAAAAGGCTTGAGCGGGTAGGGGAGTTTGCTACGGTGCGCTTCCCGGCGCGGCACATCAGGGAGCGAGGGTATGAAACTCAGCATTGAACGGGGGGCGCTGCTCAAGGCCGTGTCGCAGGCACAGTCGGTGGTCGAGAAACGCAACACGATCCCGATCCTTGCCAACGTGCTGATCGAGGCGGAAGGCGAGCAGGTGCAGTTCCGCGCCACCGATCTTGACGTCGAGGTGGTTGATACCGCCCCCGCGCAGGTCGAGCGTGCCGGCGCCACAACGGTATCGGCCGTGACCCTGCACGAGATCGTGCGCAAGCTGCCGGACGGGGCGCTGGTGACGCTGGCCGACGACGGCGCGTCGGGCCGCATGTCGGTGGAGGCGGGGCGCTCCAACTTCTCGCTGGCCACGCTGCCCAAGGAGGACTTCCCGGTGATGGCCTCCTCGGAATATGCCTGCAATTTCACCGCCAAGGCACCCGTGCTGCGCCGCCTGTTCGACAAGTCGAAATTCGCCATCTCGACCGAGGAGACGCGGTATTACCTGAACGGCGTCTACATGCACGTCGCCGAAAGCGATGGCGGCCGCGTTCTGCGCTGCGTCGCGACCGACGGTCACCGGCTCGCCCGGATCGATGCCGACCTGCCCGAGGGCGCCGGCGACATGCCCGGCGTGATCGTCCCGCGCAAGACGGTGGGAGAGTTGCGCAAGCTCCTGGAGGACGACGACGCCCAGATCGCGGTGTCGGTCAGTGAAACCAAGGTCCGGTTCGCAACCCCCGGCATCACGCTGACATCCAAGGTGATTGACGGCACCTTTCCCGACTACACGCGCGTCATCCCGCAGGGGAATACCCGCAAGCTGGAGGTCGATGCCGGCGAGTTCGCCAAGGCCGTGGATCGTGTTGCGACGGTCAGCTCGGAAAGATCGCGCGCCGTCAAGCTCACGCTTGACGAGGATCGGCTGGTGCTGTCCGTGAACGCCCCGGACAGCGGCGCGGCGGAGGAGGAACTGGCCGTGGCCTACGGTGACGAAAAGCTCGAGATCGGGTTCAACGCCAAATACCTGCAGGAAATCGCCAGCCAGGTCGACCGCGAGAACGCCGTCTTCCTGTTCAATTCCTCCGGCGACCCGACCCTCGTGCGCGAGGGCAACGACACCAGCGCGGTCTACGTCGTGATGCCCATGCGGGTGTGAGGCTGACCGGAATTCTTGAAAATTCCGGGCCGGGAAATTTCCGTTTTCCGAGCCGTTTTCCTGGAAGAACACGGGCCTTGCCATGACCCGTCTGTACTTTTCCCGCCTGACGCTATCGCATTTCCGCTCGCACAAGGGCGCGACGCTGACGCTCGATGCGCCGCCGGTGGCGATCCACGGGCCCAACGGGGCGGGCAAGACCAACCTGCTGGAGGCGGTGTCGCTGTTTTCCCCCGGCCGTGGCCTGCGCCGGGCGGCGGCGCAGGACATGGCCCGCCGGCCCGAAAACCTCGGCTGGAAAATCACCGGCCATTTGCATTCCCTCGACCGGGTTCACGAGGTCGAGACATGGGCCGAAGAGGCGGGCACACGTCAGGTAAGGATCGACGGCAAGGCGGCCAGCCAGGTGGCGCTGGGGCGCATCGCGCGGGTGCTGTGGCTGGTTCCGGCCATGGACAGGCTCTGGATCGAGGCGGCCGAGGGGCGCCGCCGCTTCGTGGACCGCATAACGCTCAGCTTTGTGCCCGGCCATGCCGAGGCGGCACTGGCCTATGAAAAGGCGATGCGCGAACGCAACCGGCTGCTCAAGGACCAGGTGCGTGACGGGCACTGGTATGTCGCGCTGGAGCGGCAGATGGCCGAGGCCGGGATCGCCATCCACCGCCACAGGCTGGATGCGCTGGCGCATATTCGCGACGCCCAGGCCGAGGCCGAAACCGCGTTCCCCGCCGCCGAGCTGGAGTTGACCATGACCGAGGGCGAGATGCCGGAAACGGAGTCGGATTTTCGCGACGCCCTGCATGAATGCCGCTTTCGCGACCTCGCGGCGGGGCGAACCCTCGTCGGGCCGCACCGGGCCGACCTGCATGCCGTTTACTCGGCCAAGGGTGTGCCGGCGCGCGATTGTTCGACCGGCGAGCAGAAGGCGCTGCTGATTTCGCTGGTTCTCGCCAACGCCCGCGCGCTCGCACGCGATTTCGGGGCGCCCCCGATACTCCTGCTCGACGAGGTCGCGGCGCATCTCGACGCGGGGCGCCGGGCGGCGCTTTACGATGAAATCGTCGCTCTTGGCGCACAGGCATGGATGACCGGCACCGGGGCAGAGCTTTTCGACGCGCTTGGGGATCGTGCTCAGCGGTACGAAGTGACCGAGGCCGACGGCCTCAGCCGAACCGAAGGAAAGGACATCCCATGACACCGCAACGCGTCTCTCTTGTCACGCTCGCCGTGACGGATATTCAGCGTTCCAAGGAGTTTTACGCCGCGCTCGGCTGGACGCCGGCGCAAGCGCAGGATGGCATCGTGTTCTACCAGCTACCCGGCATGGTCCTCGGTCTTTACCGGTGGGCCGATCTGGCGGCGGATCAGGGGCGCAATGCGCGCGAGCTTGGCACGGGCGCGATGACACTGGCGCAGAATTTTGCGACCGAGGCCGAGGTCAACGCCGCCTTTTCCGCGGCGGTCGCCGCCGGGGCGATGGTGCTGAAGCGGCCTGAAAAGGCGTTCTGGGGCGGCTATTCGGGCTACTACGCCGATCCCGATGGCCATGTGTGGGAGGTCGCGATGACCCCGTACTGGCCCTTGTCCGATGAGGGCACGCTGACCCTGCCGGGCCGGGAATGACGCTGACCGTCGGCGACATGGCGCTATATGCCGGCGCGCTTTTCATCCTTTTCCTGACGCCCGGCCCGGTCTGGCTGGCCGTGCTGGCGCGGACCCTCTCGGGCGGGCCGCAGGCCGCGTGGCCGCTGGCAATGGGTGTCGTTGTGGGGGATGTTCTGTGGTCCCTGCTGGCAGTGCTTGGCGTCAGCTGGGTCGTTTCGATGTTCGGCGGCGTCATGGTCGCGCTCAAGGCCGTGGCGGTGGTGATGTTCCTCGGCCTCGGGCTGCTGATCATCCGCAACGCGGACCGGACGATCACCGCTGACAGCCGGTTGACACGCCCCGGCCAGTGGGCCGGTTTCATGGCCGGTTTGGCTGCCATCCTTGGGAACCCCAAGGCGATCCTGTTCTACATGGGTGTGCTGCCAGGCTTTTTCGACCTTGCGCGGATCACCCCGCCGGACATTGCGGCGATCGTGGCATTGTCGGCGCTCGTGCCATTCGCCGGCAATCTCGGCTTTGCCTATTTCATCGGCCGGCTGCGGCGGCTCATGACCTCTCCGGTGGCGCTGCGGCGTACCAACATCGCCGCCGGCGGGCTGTTGATCGTTGTTGCCGGTGCCATTGCCGTGACCTGACCGGAACATGGCCGGTCACCCTGAAACGTGGTGCCGATTGCGTGACATTCCCCGTGGAAAATCGTATAAGATCGCGACATAACGAAGGATTTCCTGCATGGCTGAAGCAGCAGCGTCGCCGGACGAATATGGCGCCGGTTCCATCAAGGTTCTCAAGGGGTTGGAGGCGGTCCGCAAGCGCCCCGGCATGTATATCGGCGATACCGATGACGGCTCGGGCCTGCATCACATGGTCTACGAGGTCGTCGACAACGGCATCGACGAGGCGCTGGCGGGGCACGCCGATGTCGTGACGGTCACGATCCACGGGGATTCCAGCGTTTCGGTCAGCGACAACGGCCGAGGTATTCCCGTCGAGCTGCACGAGGAAGAAGGCGTTTCGGCCGCCGAGGTCATCATGACCCAGCTGCACGCGGGCGGCAAGTTCGACCAGAATTCCTACAAGGTGTCCGGCGGCCTGCACGGCGTTGGTGTTTCGGTCGTCAACGCGCTCAGCGACTGGCTCGAGCTGCGCATATGGCGCAACGGCAAGGAGCACGTCGCCCGCTTCGAACATGGCGAAACGGTCGAGCATCTGCGCGTCGTGGGCGATGCTGACGGACGCCGCGGCACCGAGGTGCGGTTCCTGGCCTCGACCGACACCTTCTCGAACCTCGACTACAGTTTCGAGGTTCTCGAGAAGCGTCTGCGGGAACTGGCCTTCCTGAATTCCGGCGTCCGCATCATCCTGCGCGACGAACGCCCCGAGGAGCCGCTGCAATCCGAACTGCACTACGAGGGCGGCGTGCGCGAGTTCGTGAAATACCTTGACCGGCACAAATCGCCCATGCTGCCCGAGCCCATATTCGTACAAGGAGAGCGCGACGGTATCGCGGTCGAGGTGGCGATGTGGTGGAACGACAGCTATCACGAGACGGTCCTGCCGTTCACCAACAACATCCCGCAGCGCGATGGCGGCACGCACCTTGCGGGGTTCCGCGGGGCGCTGACCCGCGTGTTGCAGAAATATGCCTCCGAGAGCGGGATCGCCAAGAAGGAAAAGGTGTCCTTCACCGGCGACGACGCGCGCGAGGGGCTGACCTGCGTGCTGTCGGTCAAGGTGCCCGATCCCAAGTTTTCCAGCCAGACCAAGGACAAGCTCGTCAGCTCCGAGGTGCGCCCGGCGGTCGAGGGGTTGATGAGCGAGAAACTCGGCGAGTGGTTCGAGGAGAACCCGAACGAGGCCAAGCAGATCGTCGGCAAGATCGTCGAGGCGGCGCTGGCGCGAGAGGCCGCGCGCAAGGCGCGCGAGCTGACCCGGCGCAAGACGGCGATGGACGTCAACTACCTTGCGGGCAAGCTCAAGGACTGCTCGGAAAAGGATGCGTCAAAAACCGAGTTGTTCCTCGTGGAGGGGGACTCGGCCGGCGGATCGGCACAGACCGGGCGCGACCGCGCCACGCAGGCGGTGCTGCCGCTCAGGGGCAAGATCCTGAACGTGGAACGCGCGCGTTTCGACCGGATGCTGTCCAGCCAGGAAATCGGCAACCTCGTGATGGCGCTTGGCACCGGCATCGGGCGGGACGAGTTCGACATCTCGAAGCTGCGCTACCACAAGATCATCATCATGACGGATGCCGACGTTGATGGCGCGCATATCCGCACCTTGCTGCTGACCTTCTTCTACCGGCAGATGCCCGAACTGATCGAGGGAGGCTACCTCTACATCGCGCAGCCGCCGCTCTACAAGGTCGTGCGCGGCAAATCGGAGGTGTATCTCAAGGACGAGCCGGCGCTGGAGGACTACCTGATCGCCCAAGGCACCGAGGACGCGGTGCTGCGCCTCGGCTCGGGCGAGGAAATCGTCGGACCCGATCTCGTGCGCGTGGTCGAGGAGGCGCGGCAGGTCAAGCGCATCCTCGAGGCCTTTCCGACCCATTATCCCCGGCACATCCTCGAACAGGCGGCGATCGCCGGGGCCTTCGTGCCCGGCCGCGCCGACGCCGACCTGCAGGGAGTGGCCGACGCGGTGGCGGAGCGGCTGGATCTCATCGCCGTCGAATACGAGCGGGGCTGGCAAGGCCGCCCCACGCAGGATCACGGCATTCGCCTGACCCGCGTGTTGCGCGGGGTCGAGGAGGTTCGGACGCTGGACGGCCCGGTGCTGCGCTCCGGCGAGGCCAAGCGGCTCGGCCAGTTGACCGAAACATTGCAGGAGGTTTACACGCGCCCCGCAACGCTGCACCGCAAGGACCGCGCGCAGGACATCTACGGTCCGCTGAACCTGCTGGACGCGGTACTCAAGGAGGGCGAAAAGGGGCTTACCCTGCAACGCTACAAGGGCCTTGGCGAGATGAACCCGGATCAGCTTTGGGAAACCACGCTGGACCCGGAGGCACGTACGCTCTTGCAGGTCAAGATCGACGACGTGGCCGAGGCCGACGATCTGTTTACCAAGCTGATGGGCGACGTGGTCGAGCCTCGCCGCGAATTCATCCAGCAGAATGCCCTGAGTGTTGAAAACCTCGATTTTTGAGAGGCCACTGCGAACAAGACAGCCTGCGAGCGTGGCGGGCCCTGCGGGCGCAAGGCGGTGATCCGGCGGGAACGCGCTCGTGCGGTGTTGGCGGGGGCCGCTTTGACACCCTGCGCGGCGGATGATCCGGGCATGACCCGGGGAAAGGATATCACATGACCGACCGTCTGCACGGCGTCGTCACGCCGCTCCTCACGCCGTACAACGATGATCTGTCCGTGGCGACGGACCTGTATCTGGATCATGCGCATGCCTGCCTTGAGAACGGTGCGCATTACCTGTCGCCCTTTGGCACGACTTCCGAGGCGCTCAGCCATTCGGTTCGGGAGCGGATGCAGGTGCTGGAGCTGTTGATCGACTCAGGCGTGGCGCGGCCCGGGCAGCTCTTGCCGGGAACGGGTCTTTGTTCCCTGGAGGAAACGATCACCCTGTGTCGGCACGCGGTCGATGTGGGGTGCGCCGCAGTCATGACGCTGCCGCCATTCTTTTTCGTCAACGCGACCGACGAAGGGCTGTATCGCTATTTCAGCCTTCTGATCGAGGGCATCGGGTCAGACGCGACAAGGATCTGTTTGTACCACATCCCCCAGATGGCAGGGATCGGCATATCGCCCGCGCTTGCCGCGCGCCTTGCCCAAGCATTTCCCGGAATCGTCGTCGCCTACAAGGACAGCTCGGGCGACTGGGAAAACACCCGCGCCGTGATCAACGCCGCCCCGGGTATTTCGGTGTTTCCGGGCTCGGAAAGCCTGATGTGCGCGGCGATGCGCATCGGTGGCGGGGGCTGCATTTCCGCCAGCTGCAATTCCAATGTCGCAGCGATCCGTGCGCTTCATGATATTGCCGCGTCCGGGGACTGGGCCGCCGCCGCGGAAACGCAACGCTCCGTTGATCGCCACCGTGAGGCCATTCAGGCGGCCGGGCTGATCCCGGCGCTGAAATCCCTGAAGGCGCATCAGACCGGTGATCGCCGGTGGCTCACCCTGCGCCCGCCGCTAGAAGACGCCGACCCGGCCCTCGGGCCACGGATCGCCGCGACGCTGTAGCGTCAGTTCGTTGCGTCGAGCCCCTTCGGCTGGCCGACGACGACAAAGGTCAGCATGTCGGGATCCATCAGTTCCCTTGCCACGCGATTCACATCGTCCAGCGTTACCGCGTTCATCTTGTCGTTGCGGGTGGCGATGTACTCGGTGGGCATTCCGCGTAGCTGCATCCCCGCGGTGATATCCGCGATGGCGCTGTTGCCATCGAATCTGAGGGGATAGGCGCCGGTGATGTATGTCTTGGCGTCTTCCAGTTCCTCGGCGGTCACGCCTTCGGCCTGGATGCGCGCCCATTCGGAACGTATGACGTCGATCGCTTCTGCCACCCTGTCATTGGCGGAAGACACCGACCCCATCCAGATATCGGCGTTGTCGCGATTTACGAGGTAGGAATAGACGCCGTAGGTCAGGCCCCGCTTTTCCCGCACTTCCCGCATCAATCGGCTCGTGAAGCCGCCGCCGCCCACGATATGGTTGAGCACGTAGGCAGCGAAGAAGTCCGGGTGATCCCGCTCAATTCCAGGCTGCCCGAACATGACAGCGGATTGCGGCGTGTCGAATTCGACCACCCTGGTTCCGCCCGGCAGCGTCAGGTCCGCTTCTTTCGGCAGGGGGGCGCCCTTGTCAGGCAGCCCGCCAAGCAGATCGTCCACGAGCTTGGACAACTCTGCCGCCGTAATGTCGCCGGCCGCGCTGACATAGACCCTGTCGCGGGCGAACACGGCCTCGTGTGCGTCCATGATATCGTCGCGGGTCAATCCGTTGACGCTTTCGATCGTGCCGGTTTCGGGGCTTCCATAGGGGTGATCACCGTAGACCAACTCGGAAAACGCGTCACCGGCGATATCATCGGGATCCTTCCTTTCGGACCGGATGATTGATAGCACCTGTGCCCGCACGCGCTCGATCGCCGTCTGGCTGAAGCGCGGCTCAGCAAGGCTGGCGCGCAGCAGGCCGATCGCCTCGTCCCGGGTTTCGGTCAGGAAACGGGCCGAGACGCGCACCGCGTCATCACCGGCGTCATAGCTGAACTTCGCCGCGATCGCGTCACGGGCCCGGGCAAAGGCGCGCGCATCCATGTCGCCCGCGCCTTCCTCCAGCAGGGACGTCATAAGGTTCACGGCGCCGCGATTGCCCTGCGCATCCAGCGATGCGCCTCCGCGGAATCGCAACTCGAGCGCGACGAAAGGCAGCGAGTGATCCTCGACCAGCCATGCGTCTATGCCGCTTTCGCTCGTGACTTCCTGGATGTCGACCTCGGCCCGGGCGGGCAGCGCAGCCAGCAGTAGCAGGAGCGCCAGCAGCGGAGACCAGAGCATTCTGGGAATCATTGGGTCACCTCCGGCGCCTTGAGCCACCCGGTCACGGCCGCTTCGCGGTCGAATACCTGCCGCGCAACCCGCATGACGTCCTCTTCCGTGACGGACTGGAGCACCTCTGGCCATGCCTGTACGTCCTCCACCGTCAGCCCCTGGGTCAGCGCGCGCCCATACCGGTTGGCAAGGCGAAACACGTTGTCGCGCGCATAGACCTCCTGCGCGCGCAGCTGCATCTTCACGCGGTCCAGGTGCGCAGGGTCGATACCGTCCTCGAGGAAGCCTGTCAGCACCTCGTCCAGCGCGGTTTCCGCCTGCTCGAGCGTGACACCCGGTGCCGGCACGACGACGAATTCGAACGTCGTATCATCCAGCGCCTTGCCGCTGTAACGGGCCGCGGTGTAGACGGCTATCTTGTCCTCGAACTGGAGCTTCGCGTTCAGAACCGATGTCGTGCCATCGCCCAGCACATCGGCCAGAACCGTCAGCGCGGCCGCCGTTGCCTGTGCGCCGCTGTCGCGTTCGGGTGCAAGGTAGCTGCGCATGACGAAGGGCTGCCCCACCCGGTCATCCTCCAGCACGATGCGGCGCTCGGCCAGTTGTCTGGGCTCCTGCGGGCGGCCGCGTTCGGGCAGCTCCGGGTTGGCGGGGATCTTGCCGTAGTATTTCCGCGCGAGCCGCGACACCTCTTGCGGCGTCACGTCACCCGCCACGACAAGGATCGCGTTGTTGGGGGCGTAGTAGGTTTCATAGTAGCCAAGGGCGTCCTGCATATCCAGTGCGCTCATCTCCTGTTGCCAGCCGATGATGGGCGTGCCGTAGGGATGATTGAGATACTGCGTGGCGTTCAGGCGCTCGCGGAAAAGTCCGGCGGGATTGTTTTCCACCCGCTGGTTGCGCTCCTCGATGATCACGTCCCGCTCGGTGGCGATGTCGGCTTCCCTGAGACGGAGGTTCACCATCCGGTCGCTCTCCATGCGCATCATCAGCTCGAGCCGGTCTGCCGCAACGCGCTGGAAATACGCGGTGTAGTCATAGCTGGTAAAGGCGTTGTCACGCCCGCCATTGCGCGCCACGGTGGCCGAGAACTCGCCGGGCTCCAAGGTGTCGGTTCCCTTGAACATCAGGTGTTCGAGGAAGTGCGCGACCCCCGAAACGCCGGGTGGTTCGTCCGCCGATCCGGCCCTGTACCAGACCATGTGCACCGCCGCCGGGGCGCGGTGGTCCTCGATCACGACAACCTCCATCCCGTTGTCGAGCGTCATGGTCGTGACCGCGTCCTTGGCCCGCGCCGGCACGGCACCGACGAGAACGACGGCCAGCAGGGCCACGAGTTTGCGCATATCGGTCTCCTTGCCGCTTGGTTCGGGCATCGCAAGTCTGCGCAAGTCTGCGCCTGCCCGCCGTTTCATGAGCAAGATACGGTGCCTCGGCGGCAATTCAAGGAATCTGTCAGGCTTGTGATCGCGCCCCGCTTATTCGGACGGTGGCGGCGCGGACGGTGTGACGATCCCGGCGCGGCGCAGTCTCTGCTGTTCTTCTTGCGCATCCAGCCACTGGCGCTTGTAGGCTTCCGTGTAATCGTCCCGCGGCCCGATCCGCAGGAGGTTCCGCTTGCCATAGGCGCGGCGCAGCTGCTCGTCCTCTGCGCGCAGCGTCTGGCGGATACCCGGCTGCGTGCCGAACCGCCCCGCATGACGCACCAGCCCGGCATCGCGCGGCGGTATGCCGCCCTGCGCGGTCGCGCCTGCATTGCCCCCGAGCGCCGCGATGCCCTCGGCCTTGGGGTCGCGGTCGGTGCGGTTGGCGCCCCCCGGGTTCGGAGCGGGAAGCGCCGAATAGCTCTCGGGCTCCTGCAGCGGCTTACCGGGCGTGATCAGGAATTCATCGGGTCCCTCGTCCGGATTTTTCAACCGTGTCAGGGTCACGTCCTTGTCGCCCGCCCCGCAGGCGGCGACAGTGAAAACCAGTCCCAGCAGTATCAGCACCCGCGGCAGCGTCATCCGCATCTCTCCAAAGCCCGTCCCGCGCACCCCTAACCCATCACGGGGCCGAGGTCACGCGGGCTTTTTGCCACCGCTGAACATTATCATACCCAATGCCCCGGCGAAAACCGCGATGTCGGCGACGTTGAAGGCGTAGGGATTGTCGATTCCGCAGCACGACATGTTCAGGAAATCGGCCACCGCCCCGTAAAGCACCCTGTCAACGACGTTGCCCAGTGCGCCGCCCACCAGCAGGCCGGCGGCGATTTTCTGCCATGTCCCGCCCGGCTCGTGCCGAACCCACCACAGCACCCCGGCCGAAATGACCAGCGCTATCGCGATCAGCACCCACCGCGTTAGCGGGCCGTCGCCCGCGAAAAGCCCGAAATTGATGCCGTGATTCCATGCCATGCGCAGGTTCAGATAGGGCGGCCAGACGTCGATGGCGCCCACGCGATCAAGGTTCAGCCGGTGCAGGACCCAGTTCTTGGAGGCCTGGTCGACGAGGAAGGTTACAAGGCCAACCCAGAAAATCACGCGCATGCCGCCCTCCCGCAACAGGTAACGCTAGTGCCGGAAATGGCGCATACCCGTCAACACCATGGCAAGACCGGCTTCGTCGGCCGCCGCGATGACCTCGTCGTCGCGCATCGATCCGCCCGGCTGGATCACCGCCGTGGCGCCAGCCTCGGCAGCGGTCAACAGGCCGTCGGGGAACGGAAAGAAGGCGTCCGAGGCCACGGCGCTGCCCCGTGTCAGCGGTGTCTCCAACCCCAGCTCGGCGGCCATGTCCTGGGCCTTGCGGGCGGCGATGCGGCAGCTGTCCACGCGGCTCATCTGTCCTGCACCGACGCCCACGGTCGCGCCGTCATTGACGTAAACGATGGCGTTCGACTTGACGTGCTTGGCGACCTTCCACGCGAACAGCATGTCGGCCATTTCGCGCTCCGTCGGGGCGCGTCTGGTTACGACTTTCAGCGCATCCTCGCGGACCGTGCCATTGTCCTTGTCCTGCACAAGGTAGCCGCCCGTCACCTGCCGGAGCATCAGCGCCGCTTCCGCCGGGTCGGCCAGCCCCCCGGTCGTCAAAAGGCGCAGGTTCTTCTTGGCGGCAAAGATCTCTTTCGCGTCAGCGTCAGCGTCCGGCGCGATCACCACCTCGGTAAATATCCGCGCGATCTCCTCGGCCGTGGCCCCGTCGAGGGGAGCGTTCAGCGCCACGATCCCGCCGAAGGCACTGGTGCGGTCACAGTCGAAGGCGCGGCGATAGGCCTCCTTGAGCGTTTCACCCCGCGCCACCCCGCAGGGGTTGGCGTGCTTGATGATGGCGCAGGCCGGCCCGTCCGCCGGGGCGTATTCGCTGACCAGTTCAAAGGCGGCGTCGGTGTCGTTGATATTGTTGTAGCTCAGTTCCTTGCCCTGATGCTGAACCGCGGTGGCCACGCCGGCCCGGGTGCTGCCGTCGGTGTAGAATGCGGCGCGCTGATGCGGGTTCTCGCCGTAGCGCAGGGTCTGGGCGAGCGTGCCGGCAAAGGCGCGGCGCCGCGGCGCGTCCTCGCCGATGGCCGAGGCCATCCATGTGCTAACCGCCGCGTCGTAGGCCGCCGTGCGGGCAAAGGCCCTTTGCGCCAGTTTGCGGCGGAACTCGGAGCAGGTGGCGCCGCCGTGCCGGTCCATTTCACCGAGAAGCGTGTCGTAATCCTCAACGTCCACCACGACGGTGACGTGGGCATGGTTCTTGGCCGCCGCGCGGATCATCGCCGGCCCGCCGATGTCGATGTTCTCGATGCAGGTGTCGAAACCGGCCCCTTTCGCCACGGTTTCCTCGAAGGGGTAGAGGTTGACCACCAGCAGATCGATCGGACTGATACCGTGTGCCTCCATCGCGGCGGCGTGGTCCTCGTTGTCACGCAGGGCCAGCAGGCCGCCATGCACCATCGGGTGCAGCGTCTTGACCCGGCCATCCATCATCTCGGGAAAGCCGGTCACCTCGGATACATCCCGCACCGCCAGCCCCGCCTCGCGCAGGGCTTTCGCACTGCCGCCGGTCGAGACGAGCTCCACCCCCCTGTCGGCCAGCTCTGTGCCCAGTCGGGCGAGGCCGGTCTTGTCGGAGACGGAAATCAGGGCACGGCGTACGGGGGCGCGGTCTGTCATCGGCGGCAAATCCTCGGGTCGGGTTTCAATCTTCGGTCACGAGGTCCAGACTGTCCTGCCCCAGATCACGAACCGCGACGGGCGAATCCTGCGGCTTGGCCAGGGACCATCTCGTGCGGGTCGCATACTCCATCGCGCGGCAGGATAGAACGATCTGTTTGGTCGCACGCGGCTTCAAGCGTGTTTTTTCCATGTAAACGCTGGATTCCACGGACATGTCCGCGCTCCCGTCCGAGCGAAGCACCCATATTTCGCCGCTCATCAGGGCCATCGACACCGCCGATCCCCCCATGTCGAGCGAAACATCCACGTCCGGGTGCAGGTGAAAGCGTATCTCGTATGGGATCCCGCCCAGCCCGGTCGCGTCGAGGGCGCGGTCGAATCGCCGCTTGTCGGCGTCGTCGAGCGCCAGCAGCATGTCCTCCCCCGCGAGTCCGCGGCCGTCGAAGGTCAGTTCCAGCTTGCGGACATGTGTCAGCCCGTACTCCTTGAGGTACCCGTCATGGCCGCCCTCGAAGCGAAGCCCGTCCGGCGCCTGGCTCACCTCGATGGGCACGCGGCGGGGCGCACTGACAAGGAATTCACGGCTGCCCCGGGCGGGCGCGGTACGTGCGCTGGAGCGTTCATCCACCACCAGCGTGGAATGCGACGGCGTCGCGCGCCCGGCGCGCCGCCAGTCCATTCCGAAATTGGCGCCCGACCCGCAATTGACGATCAGCGGGCGCCGACCCGAGGTCAGCTCGAAGGCCAGCGTCGACGCATGGCCGTCGGCCGAGGCCTTGCCGGTGGGCGGCGGCGCGGCGTCGACGATGACGCTGGTCCGTCCTGCGCTCAGCCGTGCGAAACCCATCGACAGGCCATCCGGCGCGCGCCCCTTCACGCCGCTGTTGGCCAGCGCGTGATCCAGCCGCCCGGGCAGGCCGCGTCCGCCGCCGTGGAAACGGGCCAGCCCACCATCGGCATGGCGCAGCGTGCGCAGCGTCGGCGCGATCCGCTCGATCGCCTGCCAGTGCGCGTTGCTGACGCTATGCCGCGATTCGCCGAGCGCCACGGCCACCCATGTCAGCAGGGTAAAGACGTCCAGCAGTTCCTCTGGGTTGCGCGTGGGCAGACCGCCCTGCGCGTCGATCTGCGCTTCGCATTCGCGATCCAGCGCGGCCACGGCGGGGGCGATGTGGCCGTCCATTCCCTCCAGCGAGATGCCTGCATAGATCAACCCCGTGAGGGCCTCGAACCGTGGCAGTCCCGGCGCCGACGCTTTCCACCGGCGGCCCAGGAATTCCGTCTGTGCAGCAAGCGACTGGTAGAACGCGTGCGATGCCTCGCTGTCCTGACCGCGCAACACGAACAGGGCGTGGCTGATCCAGCGGATCAGGCGCCGCCCCGTAAGGTCCGGCGTCCAGCCGGGGCCGTGACCCCCGCCGTAAAGCACGATCCACCGCCAGAGCCACTCCTGCGCGCGGGCCTGCGCCTTGGCGTCGCCCGCCGCGGCGAGGTCATCCAGCCAGCCGAAACCGTGCAGCGCCTCGGCAAAGGCGGTGTCGGGCGGTGCCAGATCCCACATCCCGGCATCAGGGTCCTGCAACAGGTGCCCGGCGAACAGGAAATTCCCCGCAGACAGCTGCCGTCCGCGGGCATAGCTGCCGATCGTGCGGGGTTCGGGCTGGGAAATGAACGCGGTCGCGGGACGCCCCATGGCGGCACGCCACGCCGCAAGACGGTTTCTCGCCCGCGTCCAGCGCGTCGACAGATTGTCGAAAAACTCCATGCCACGTGCCTCATACGCGCTCTTCACGGCGCCGTTGGAGGCAGTATAGCGCGCACATGGCGACAAGTCACGGCAGATCGGGCAATCGGCGGCTCGCGCCGTCGCCGTACCGTGATTCGTCCACGCGGGGCGGTATCAGGCGTTGACCAGCGCCATGAAGATCAGGACAACGATGACGGCGACGACGGTCCAGGCTGTGGCACGGATAAAGCCCTCGAACGTCTTTTCGTGCTCTTCGATATTCATATCGCCATGCTTGTGCTCAGCCATGTCTTTTGTTCCTTGAAGCCGATAATCGCGTCAGGTTGGTCGATACTGCATTTCCATGCGCCTGTCACCACCCTCTTGCCGGACGGGGCCAGGTGCCGCGGCGCGCCCGGGTTACTTTCGTGACCACCACAGCCAGGCGCCGTCCTCCCGCCGCCGGCGCGTGATCTCTCCTGCATGGTACAGGTGGTTGAGATGCGCCACCGCCTCTACCAGGGCAAGCCCGTACACGCCCTCGTCGATGTCGCGTTTGAAGATGGGTCGGAAACAGTCAGCCGCGGTGCGGGGTTCGGCGAGGTGGTCGCGCAGCCGGTCGAGTGCGCCGTGGTGGTTCTCGATCAACTGGCGCATGCGCACGGGCAGCCCCGTGAATGGCAGCTTGTGCCCCGACAACACGAGGTGATCCTCGCGCGCCAGCGTCGCCAGCCGCCCGCAGGCCTCAAGCCACTCTCCCACCGGATCGGCCTCGGGTTCGGTCGGGTAGACGCCGAGATTGGGGCTGATCGACGATATGATCTGGTCGCCGGCGATCACCAGGTCGTCGTCGCGGCTCCACAGGGTCAGGTGCTCGGGTGCATGGCCGTTGCCGATATGCACATCCCACGACCGCCCGCCGGCGCGGATCACGTCGCCCTGCCTGGCCCGCGTGTAACCCACCGGCAGCGGGTGACAGGTGTCGGCGAAATTGTAGGGCCGCTGGGTCCGCCGCCGCTCGAACATGTCGGGGTCCATTCCCGCCGCCCGCCAGAAATCCAGCGCCTGCGGGGTCGGGCGGTCTTCCTCGTCGAGGATCAGCATCCGCGCGGTCAGCCACGCGGTGCGCGTGGTCGTCAGCTCGGCGCCACAGGCATCCATCAGCCATCCCGCCATCCCTACATGGTCAGGGTGGTGGTGGGTCACGATAACGCGGTGCACGGGCTTGCCGCGCAGAGGGCCCTCCAGCAGCCGCTGCCAGAGCGCGATGCCGCGTTTTGACCGGATGCCGGTATCCACCAGCGTCCAGCCGTCGCCGTCATCCAGCGCATATACATTGACATGATCCAGCGCCATGGGCAGGGGCAGGCGGATCCACATCACGCCATCTGCGATCTGTGTCGCGGTCCCGTTCTCCGGCGCATGTTCCCAAGGGTGCCGGATGATGCCGTGTGCTCCGTCCATCATGCCGACAGGTCCTCCGGGGAGACGGCAAACAGATCATCCGCCCCGGCCGTGGCATGCGCGATGTGGCCTGCATGCTCGGGCAGCAGGCGGGTGATGTAGTACCGCGCCAGCCGCGTGCGGGGGCCGTCGCCCCCCTCGGCCATCGCGGCGCAGAGGTGGAAATGCGCCCCCAGAACCCGTGCCCACCCGCGCAGGAACGGCATCGCGCCCGCGAAGCGCTGGTTCATGTCATCCTGCGCGACCATCCATTCGGTCGCCTCGCGCAGCGACTCGGTCGCGCTCCAGACTGGTCCGGCCAGATCGGGCAGACGGCCGCGGGCGGCCTCGGCCTCGGACTGCATCTCGTCCACAAGCGCCTGCGCCGCTTCGCCGCCATCCATGAGCTTGCGGGCCGCGAGGTCCATGGACTGGATGCCGTTGGTGCCCTCGTAGATCGCCGTCACGCGCACGTCGCGGGAATACTGCGCCGCGCCGGTTTCCTCGATGTAGCCCATGCCACCATGCACCTGAACGCCCAGATGGCTGACGCGGATGCCCGTCTCGGTGCCGAAAGCCTTGGTGATCGGCGTCAGGAAGGCCGCCCGCGCCGACCAGTCCGGCGCACCGGTGGCGTGGGCCATGTCCGTGGCAAGGGCATTGGCAAGCGCGATCGCCCGGGCCGCGAATGTCTCGGCCCTCATGGTGGCCAGCATGCGGCGCACATTTGCATGATCAATGATCGCGCCGGTTCCCCCCACGACCGGGGCCTTGCCCTGTTGCCGGCCGAGCGCGTGGGCGAGCGCGTGCTGATAGGCGCCCTCGGCCACGCCGATGCCCTGAACACCCACGCCAAGTCGGGCATTGTTCATCATCGTGAACATACAGCGCATCCCGTCATGTTCCTCGCCGACCAGCCAGCCGGTGGCGCCGTCGTACTCCATCACCGCCGTGGGGCTGCCATGCAGGCCCATCTTGTGCTCGAGGCTCAGGACGTTGACACGGTTGCGCCTGCCGGGTGTGCCGGTCTCGTCCGGAATGTATTTCGGCACGAGGAACAGGCTGATCCCCTTGGTCCCCGGCTTGCCGTCGGGCAGGCGTGCCAGCACGAGGTGGCAGACATTCCCGGTGAAATCGTTATCGCCCCAGCTGATGTAGATCTTCTGGCCCGAGATGGCGTAGGTGCCGTCGCCGTTGCGCTCGGCCCGCGTGCGCAGCGCGCCCACGTCACTGCCGGCCTGTGATTCGGTCAGGTTCATCGTGCCCGACCACGCGCCGCTGATCAGCTTTGGAAGGTAGACCGCCTTGAGCGCGTCGCTTGCGTGGCTTTCAAGCGCCTCGATCTGGCCCTGCGTCATCAGGGGGGCGAGTTGCAGGCTCAGGCAGGCGCCGCTCATCATCTCGTTGACGGCGGTTGTCAGCGCCATCGGCAGGCCTGCGCCACCATGGGCAGGGGCGGCGCTGGTCGAGATCCAGCCGCCCTCGGCAATGGCGCGGTAACCTTCGGCGAACCCCGGGGTCGTGCGCACCACGCCGTTTTCCAGCCGCGCGGGATGCAGGTCGCCCGCCCGCTGAAGGGGGCTCAGCACCTCCTCGCACATGCGTCCGGCCTCGGTCAGCACCGCGTTGACCAGTTCGGGCGTCGCCTCCTTGAACCGTTCCGTCGCCGTGACCGCCTGGAGGTCCAGGACGTGATCGAGAAGGAAGCGGAAGTCCGCGACTGGTGCGCGATAGGGCATCAGGGCTCTCCTGTTCCGTCTGTCAGCGCGGCCGCCGCGCCTTGGCATCGCGGCCCGGCGGCTTTATGCGTTACCGCCGCGTGTCTAGACTAAACCGGTCACGGCCGCCAGCAACAGGAACGCAGCGTCATGGATTCCACCGGCCCCACAACGGAAACTCTGGCCGCTGACCGCGACGGGATCGCCCGCGCCGCGGAGATCCTGCATGCTGGCGGGCTCGTCGCGTTTCCGACCGAAACGGTTTACGGCCTCGGCGCCGACGCGGCCAATGGCCGGGCGGTGGCGCGCATATTCGAGGCCAAGCAAAGACCGCGTTTCAACCCGCTCATCGTGCATGTGGACAGCGCCGCCACTGCGCGGCAGTTCGTCGAGTGGTCAGAGGCGGCCGACCGCCTTGCCGCGGCCTTCTGGCCCGGTCCGCTGACCCTTGTGCTGCCGCTGAAGGCCGGCGCGGGGCTCTCGCCGCTGGTCACGGCGGAGTTGCCCTCGCTTGCGGTGCGCGTGCCCGCCCACCCCGTGGCGCGCGACCTGCTGCGCGCCTTCGGTGGCCCCGTCGCCGCCCCCTCGGCCAACCCGTCGGGCCGGATCAGCCCCACCACCGCGGCGCATGTGCGCGCTGGCCTGCGGGGCCGGATCGAGGCGGTGATCGACGGTGGGGCCTGCGGTGTCGGGCTGGAATCAACGATCATCGGGCTCACCGGCATGCCGACCTTGCTCCGCCCCGGCGGCCTGTCGGTGGAGCAGATCGAAACCACCCTCGGCGAAGAGCTGGCCTTTCACGCCGCGGACGATCCGTTGAGCTCGCCTGGACAGCTCGCCTCCCACTATGCGCCGGCAGCCCCGGTGCGGCTGAACGCGGATGCGCCGCGCGAGGGCGAGGTGCTGCTCGGGTTCGGCCCCGTCGACAGTGACCTCAACCTGTCGCGCTCGGGCGATCTGGCCGAGGCCGCGGCCAACCTCTTTGCCTGCCTCCACGCACTTGACGCGCGCGGCGCTGCCATCGCGGTGTCCCCGATCCCCGAGACGGGCCTTGGCCGCGCGATCAACGACCGGCTGCGCCGCGCAGCGGCGCCACGCGACGGCATCTGACCTGACATGGGGAATTTCCGTTCATGGTGCCGGCCGCGTACCGTGCTGCCGGTCAGGCGTCATTGCTGGCAACGTTTCTCGGCCTCTTCCATGGCGGCCGTGTAGCCCATGAGCGAGAACGTGTCCTTGGTGGTCGTGCCCCGGGTGGAGAGCGCCGTCAGGACCGCGTCCGTGCCGCGCTTCATCGCCGCGATGATCTTGGCGTCGTCGGCGGTGCTGGCGGGCCATGCCCACTCGCCTTCGGTGAACATCTCGAACTCCTCGTCGCCGATCTTGACGTTGACGGTGGTGTCCTCCGCGAACGGGTAGCCACCGGTAAAGGTCACTTGTCCGTCAACGCCGGCATCGGGCCGGAAGAAGGTCATCAAGAGGATCTCGCCGCGGCGGACCTGCACCACTTGGCCATCCTTGGTGTTGACCGTCTTGGTGGGCGAGGAGACCGCCCAGCATTCCCTTGGCTCGCTGTCCTCGAAAACGCTCCATGCGGTTTCCGCGGCGACCTGGTTGGTGCTTTCTTCCTGCGCCTTTACCGCCGCGCCGGTCGCTGCCGCCGCCAGAAAGCCACCCGCAAGAATGCGCAAAGCTGTCAGGCGTGCAATCGGTGATCCCATTCTACCAGCCTCCAAGCTGTTCTTCGCCTCAACCTTTCCGGGCCGCCCGGATCTCTTTCCGGATTGTGGTTGCAGGGCGGCCGAATTCCCTCGACATTGCAACATTAGCCCGAAAGTGGCGAGACATGAAGGGTTTGATTGGCGGAAATTCGCGTGCCCACCGGCGCGTGACAAAGGAGGAAAAATGACGGGTGCAGTTCCGTTGACGGAAATATGGCGCGGGCCCCTCGCAGAGAGCCGCCACGCCGGCCACGCCGTGATCTGTGATGCCGCCGGCGCCATCCACGCGGCATGGGGCAACCCCGACACCGAGGTATTGCCGCGCAGCTCCGCCAAGATGATTCAGGCCCTGCCGCTGGTCGAAAGCGGCGCCGCCGACGCGCACGGCCTGACACCGGAGCATCTGGCACTGGCCTGTGCTTCCCACGACGCCGCCGACATGCACACGCGCCGCGTGTCGGATTGGCTGGCAGACCTCCGGCTCGGCGACGGCGATCTGCGCTGCGGCCCGCAGGAGCCTGCCGACATTCCCGCGCGCAACGCCCTGATCCGCGCCTTCGAAGAGCCCTGCCAGATCCACAACAACTGCTCCGGCAAGCATGCCGGTTTCCTGACGCTCGCCGCCCATCTCGGCGCGGGGCCCGAGTATGTTGATCCCGACCATCCAGTGCAGCGCGCCTGTCTCTCCGCCTTCGAGGATGTTACGGCTCAGCCCAGCCCCGGGTTTGGCATCGATGGTTGCTCGGCGCCCAATTTCATCACCTCGGTACACGGGATGGCACGGGCGATGGCAGCCTTTGCCACCGCCATGGAGGATGCCGGTCGCCGCCAGTCCGCGATGGTCCGGCTCTGGCAGGCGATGGTCACCCACCCCGCCCTGGTCGCGGGCGAGGGGAGGGCCTGCACCGAGCTGATGCGCGCAACCAAGGAACCCGTGGCGCTCAAGACCGGGGCCGAAGGATTCTTTGCTGCCATTCTGCCCGCGCGGGGGATGGGGATCGCGCTCAAGATCGAGGATGGCGCGACCCGCGCCGCCGAATGCACCGTCGCGGCCCTGCTGGTACGCCTCGGCGCCCTGGAGGCCGATCACCCCGCGGCGCGGCGGTTCCTGAATGCGCCGGTGCTGAACCGCCGAGGCATCGAAACCGGCCGCATCGTTCCCGACAGCGGGCTTGTCTGACTCGGCCGGCGAATGTTCGCCGCGTCCCGGCGGGCGGCCTTGCATGCTCGGTTCCCCGCCGAAACCGGGGATCCCGCCCCGCGGTTTCCCGCCTGTGCGGCGCGGTCGCGTTTGGTCGGGCAGGGCTCCGCCGGCGGCGACCCCGGATTTCGGCCCGTTCCCGCCCTCATGGCCGCTATGCGCACAAGGCGGCAGACAGACAGGCATTCATGGCGACACTTTCACCTCGGGGGCGCAAAAGCTCTCGAAGGATGAAACCTCGAAAGGAAAGTATCCATGACCAGGAACTTTACAGCCGCAGCCGCCATCCTTGCCATTACCCTGCCGGCCGTTGCCTTGGCAGAGACCTCGGTAAAGATGGATGCTGATGGCGACGGAAGCGTGACCATGAACGAGTTCAACGCCGCGATGCCCGATGCGGGCGAAGGTGTCTTTACCCAGATCGATGCCAATGCAGACGGAACGCTGAGCGCCGAAGAGATCACTGCGGCCCGCGAGGCCGGCGTGCTGCCGGCCATGTCGTCCGAAGGTTGATGCATCGCCCGGGGCGCGGGCGACATGCGCGCGCCCCGGACCCTCAGCCGCCGAGGTAGGCGCGGAGCGCCGCCGGCGGATCATCGAAGAGCGCGGCGGTTTCCACGGGCGGATGGGCAATACCGGCTTCCACCAAGATGACCTCTTCGGCGAATTTCCGGGCATCCTGCGGGTCGTGGCTGACCATCAGGACCGTCGCGCCGCTTTCGCGCGCCAGCCCGGCAACGAGCTCGAGCATCTCGTCCTTGAGAGCGGGGCCGAGCGCGCCGAACGGCTCGTCCAGCAGGAGGATTTCGCGCCTCTGGACCACGAGCCGCGCCAGCGCCACGCGCGCCCTTTGCCCGCCAGAGAGCGCGGATGGCTTGCGCCCGCCCAAGCCGGACAGCCCCACGCGTTCCAGCGCCGCCGCCACCTCCGCATTCTCTGCCGGCGACAGCCGCAGGGCAGGGCGCAGCCCCAGCCCGACGTTCTGTGCCGCGGTGAGGTGCGGGAACAGGTTGCCGTCCTGGAACAGCATGGCGACAGGGCGCTCCCCCGGTGCCATTCCCGTGATCGGTTGCCCCTTCCATGTCACGCGGCCCGTCCCGACGGGCAGGAACCCGGCGATACCCTCCAGCAGGGTTGTCTTGCCCTCTCCGGATGGCCCGATCACGGCCACGCGCCGGCCCTTGGCGACCTCGAAATCCGCTCTCAGGCGGAAATCGCCGTTCTCCATGACGCAGCCTTCAAGCTTCAACATGCCAGCGCCCACCCCTGTCCAGTGCCCAGAACGTGCCCACCGACAGTACCAGAAGCAAGAGCGCCGCGCCCGCCGCGGCCTCCATCCGGTAGGCGCCCATGAGTCGGTAGATCTGCAGGGGCAGCGTGGCGATGTCGGCGTCCGCGAACAGCGTGATCACCCCTAAATCCCCCATCGACAGTGCCATGGCCAGGCCGGCGGCGAACCCGATCTGTGCCCGCATCCGCCGCAGGAATACCAGCCTCAGGAAAGGCCCCCCCGCCAGGCCGAGCGACAGGCCCAGCCGGCCGTACCGGCCCACGACCTCGCGCGCCCGTGGCACCAGGATGCGCAGCGCAAAGGGCAGCGACATCACCGCGTTCACCAGCGCCGTGACCGGCAACGCCAAGGCGGTCGGGTCCGCCAGGGGGCGGATCAGTATGAAAAGCCCCGTCCCGATAACCAGCGGCGAGGCGGCAAGCCCCAGAAGCCCGGCCAGTTCCAGCAGGCCGTGACGGCCGAGCGCCACCGCCGCTGCCATCGGCACCGCCGCCGACAGCAGGATGACCGTGCTGCCCGCCGCGACCGCCAGCGAAACGGCCGCTGCCTCCAGCACCGCGCCGGGCATTCCTGCCACGCCGGGCAGCCCGGTGGCCAGTATGGCCGACAGCGGCAGCATCAGGAAACCCGCGGCGAAAACGATCCATGCCGCGTCGCCCGCCCGCGCAGCCGGCGACCGCCCGTCCCACCGCCGCACCGGCCGGTCGAGCCCGGCGCCGAAGCCGGTGCCCTTCGCAAGCCGCAACGCCGCCAGCGCGGCCGCGCTCGTGAGGATGATTTGCAGGCCGGAAAGCATCGCGGCCCTGCCAAGGTCGAACTCGAAACGGAAGGACTGGTAGATGGCCAGCTCGATCGTGGTGGCGCGCGGCCCGCCCCCCAGTGTCAGCGCGACGGCAAAGCTCGTCAGGCAGATGGTGAAAACGACCGCCAGCGCCCCCGGCGCCACCTGCCGCAGCATCGGCGCCTCGATGAGCCTGAACATCGCCATCGGGCCTAGATTCAGCTGCGCGGCAAGGCGGAAGCGTTCCGCCGGCACCTCCTGCCAGCCCTGCAGGATCAGGCGCGTGGCCAGCGGCAGGTTGAGGAACACATGGGCAAGGACGACCCCGTGAAGCCCGTAGATCTGCAGGGGTGGCAGGCCGAACAGCCCCGCGATTTCGCTGATCCAGCCGGCCCGGCCGAAGACCTCGAGAAGGCCCAGTATCGCGACGATCACCGGCAGGATGAAGGGCACGCCCAGAAGCGCGATGAGCGTGTTGCGCCCGGGAAACCGCCGCCGCGCCAGCGCCCGGGCGACCGGGACGGCCAGCCCCACGCTGATCAGCGCGGACAAGGTGGCCTGAAAGACGGTGAAACGCAGCGCGGCCCAGTCGGCGGCGGCCATCCCTCCCCCGGGTTCCGCCCGCAGCGCGACGGCGGCCAGCGTGCCAAGGATCAGCGCGGCAAGGCAGGCCGCCGCGCCGATCCCGGGCCACGCCGCTAGCGGCTGAGCGCGGTGCGCCACTCTTCCAGCGCCTCGTCACGAATGGCCGCGGCCTCTTCCGGTGACAGCAGCAGCGACGTCTCAGGCGTCGCCAGCGTGCCGAACCCCTCGGGCAGGCCCGAGTCCGGCGTTACCGCCGGATACATCCAGTTGGTCGTGGGAATGATCGACTGGAACCTGTCGGACACCATGAACTGCAGGAACCGGTCGGCCAGCTCCGGCTGGTCCGTCGCGGCCATCTTCGCGGCGACCTCGACCTGCATGTAGTGGCCCTCGTCGAACATCGCCGCCGCCTTGCTGTCGTCCTCCTCCGCGATCAGGTGATAGGCCGGCGAGGTGGTGTAGGACAGCACCATGTCGGCCTCACCCTCCAGGAACAGGCCATAGGCCTCGGACCAGCCCTTGGTGACGGTCACGATGTTGTCGGCAAGCCCCTCCCATATCCCGGGCGCGGCATCGCCGTAGGCGGTCTTGACCCACATCAGCAGGCCGAGCCCGGGCGTCGAGGAGCGCGGATCCTGGATCAGGATCGAGGCGTCGCTCTCTGCCAGCGCCTCGAAATTGCCGGGCGCGTCGAAATCCTTGTCATGGACGAACGCGAAATGGCCCCAGTCGAACGGCACGAACACCGGGTCGTCCCACGCCACCGGCAGGTCATAGTCCGCGGTGACCGCGTGTTCAGCGAACAGCCCCGTTTCCCTCGCCCGGGCCACGAGGTTGGTGTCGAGCCCCAGCACAACGTCGGCATCCGAGCGGGCGCCCTCCAGCTTGACGCGCGCCAGCAGGGCGGCGCCGTCCTCCACGCCCACGAGGTTGAGATCGCACTCGCAGGTCTCCTCGAACGCCGCCTCGACCTTGGGGCCGGGCCCCCAGTCGGAAACGAAACTGTCATAGGTGTAGACGGTTAACTCCGGTGACTGGGCCGTGGCGGCCGTGGCACCCAGAAGCCCCGCTGCAAATGCAAGATGTTTCATGGCATCCTCCTTTGCGGCGAGAGGCAAGGCGGATCCATTCTTGCAGAAACGGAAACCTTCCCTCCGCCGGTTCTAGCCGGTTCAGGTTCAACGGGTTCGCTTGCGCATCTCAGCCGCGGGCCTGTGGCCCTTGGCACCCCGAGGTGCCTCGCAACCTAGGCGCAAGCCGCGGCGAGGGCAAGGTGTTCGGACAAAAGCATCGAGCCGGAGGCGGGTCGCGCTTGTCCCGCGGCATCGGGGCCACCGCAGGGGCCGACGGGTCAAGCCGTTCACGGGGTCGGGCGGCAGTGGCGCGTGAGGGACGCCTCCGGCGGGAGTATTTGGGGCAAGATGAAGACGGGGCGCCCCGGCGATCTTCATCTTGCCGGAAATACTCCGGGGGTTCGGGGGCTGGCCCCCGATGGACCACGCGGCGCGGCCTATGCGAACGCGTCCCGCGCGTAGCCTTGCAGGTATAACAGCGCCGTCAGGTCGCCGTGGTCGATGCGCACGTCGCATTGCGCGGCGACCGCTGGCTTGGCATGCAGCGCCACGCCGGTGCCGACCCGGCCCAGCATGCCGAGGTCGTTCGCGCCGTCGCCCACGGCGATCACGTCCGATTCGGCGATCCCGAGCCGCGCGGTGATTTCCTGCAGCGCCTGCACCTTGGCCTCGCGGCCGAGGACAGGGCGCGCCACGTCGCCGGTCAGGTGGCCGCCGCGGGCCAGCAGGGTGTTGGCGCGGTGCTCGTCGAAGCCCAGCTCCGCCGCGATCCGCGCCGTGAAGGCGGTGAACCCGCCGGAAACCAGCGCGGTGTAGGCGCCGTGCGCCTTCATCGTCGCCACCAGCGTCCGCCCTCCTGGCATGAGGCTGATGCGTTCGGCCAGAACGGTGTCGATCGCGGTTTCGGGCAAGCCCTTGAGCAGCGCGACCCGCTCCAGCAGCGCGCCCTCGAAATCAAGCTCGCCGTTCATCGCCCGCGCGGTGATCTCGCGCACATGTGCGCCGACGCCCGCGGCCTCGGCCAGCTCGTCGATGCATTCCTGCCGGGTCATGGTGCTGTCCATGTCCGCCAGCAGCATTTTCTTGCACCGTCCCTCGGCGGGCTGCACGACGAGATCCGCACCCATGCCGCGTATCTCTTCGGCGACCTGCGCCTGGTTGCCGGGCAGGGTGGCGAGGGGGATCTCCGCCGCTTCGTCGGGCGCCAGCCATGTGGCCTCGCCCCCGCCCCAGGCGTTGCGGACGGTGTCGACAAGGGTGGGATCCAGCGCGCCGCGGGGCGCGATCAGCGTGGCGATGTACATTGTCCCGGGTTTCCGATCGTAGGCGATGATGTCGCGATTGGTGGCTCAGGCGACGTTCTAGCGACAGATCGAGGCTTGCGAAAGGCCGGTTTCCGGCGTAAAGCCGTCCGTGGGACACCCCTCCCCAACGAGGGGCGACTATCTGGAAGGTTAGGACATATGACAGATCAGAAACCGGCAACGCGGCCGGCCAACCCGCGTTTTTCCTCCGGCCCCTGTGCCAAGCCCCCTGCATTCTCGCTTGAAAAACTGGCCGACGCGCCGCTGGGCCGCAGCCATCGCGCGGCCGTGGGCAAGGCCAAGCTCAAGGCGGCCATCGACGGCACGCGCGAGATACTGGGCATCCCCGACGATTACCGTGTCGGTATCGTGCCCGCCTCGGACACCGGGGCGGTGGAGATGGCCATGTGGAGCCTCCTGGGGGCGCGCCGCGTCGAGGTGCTTGCCTGGGAAAGCTTTGGCGCGGGCTGGGTGACCGACGCGGTCAAGCAGCTCAAGCTCGACGCCGAAGTCAAGGAGGCCGATTACGGACAGATCGTGGATCTCGACGGCGTGGATACCGACAATGACGTGGTGTTCACCTGGAACGGCACCACCAGCGGTGTGCGCGTGCCCAACGGCGACTGGATCAAGGACGACCGCGCCGGGCTGACGATCTGCGACGCGACATCAGCGGCCTTCGCGCAGGAGCTGCCGTGGGACAAGCTGGACGTGACCACCTTCAGCTGGCAGAAGGTGCTGGGCGGAGAGGCCGCGCACGGGATGATCATCCTCAGCCCGCGGGCGGTGGAGCGGCTGGAAAGTTACACCCCGCCCTGGCCATTGCCCAAGATCTTTCGCCTCACGAAGGGCGGCAAGCTCAACGAGGGCATCTTCGAGGGCGCGACGATCAACACGCCCTCGATGCTGGCGGTGGAGGACTACCTGCTGGCGCTGGACTGGGCGCGCTCGGTCGGCGGGCTGGAGGGGCTGCGCGAACGCGCCTATGCCAACCTCGCGGCGGTGCAGAGCTTCGTGGCCGAGCGTGACTGGATCGCCTTCCTCGCCGAGGATCCGGCGGTGCGTTCCAACACCTCTGTCTGCCTGAAGTTCACCGACGACCGGATCGCCGACGGCGCGGCCTTTGCAAAGGCCGTCGTCAAGCGGCTGGAGGCGGAGGGCGTGGCGCACGACATCGGCGCCTACCGCGACGCACCCCCGGGCCTGCGCATCTGGTGTGGCGGCACGGTCGAGGCCACGGACGTGGCCGCGCTGATGCCGTGGATCGAATGGGCCTACGAGGCCGAGATCGCGGCGCTTTCCGAGACGGCGTGAGGGGGGCCGGGCTGAAGCCCGGCCTACGAGATGCTCCGCAGGGTGGGCGCCGGCCCGCCCATGCTTCCGACCAAATTCAATCAAAGGACCAGAAACATGGCTCCCAAGGTACTCGTCTCCGACAAGCTGTCGGAAACCGCCGTGCAGATCTTCCGCGACCGGGGGATCGAGGTGGATTTCATGCCCGAGCTTGGCAAGGACAAGGAAAAGCTGGCCGAGGTGATCGGCGAATATGACGGGCTGGCGATTCGCTCGGCCACGAAGGTGACGCCCAAGATCCTCGACGCGGCCACAAGGCTGAAGGTCGTCGGGCGCGCCGGGATCGGCACCGACAATGTCGACAAGGATGCCGCCTCGAAAAAGGGCGTGATCGTCATGAACACGCCTTACGGCAACATGATCACAACGGCCGAGCACGCCATCGCGATGATGTTTTCCATTGCCCGCCAGATCCCCGAGGCCAGCGCCTCCACCCAGGCTGGCAAGTGGGAGAAGTCCAAGTTCATGGGCGTGGAACTGACCGGCAAGACGCTGGGCGTGATCGGCGCGGGCAACATCGGCGGCATCGTCTGCGACCGGGCACGGGGGCTGAAGATGAAGGTCGTGGCCTACGACCCTTTCCTCAGCCAGGAGAAGGCCGACAAGATGGGCGTGGAGAAGGTCGAGCTGGACGACCTGCTGGCACGGGCCGATTTCGTCACGCTCCACGTGCCGCTGACCGAGCAGACCAAGAACATCCTCAGCCGCGAGAACCTGCAGAAGATGAAGAAGGGCGCGCGCGTGATCAACTGTGCCCGTGGCGGGCTGGTCGACGAGCAGGCGCTGGCCGATCTGATCAAGTCGGGCCACATCGGCGCCGCGGGCTTCGACGTGTTCGCCGAGGAACCCGCGCACGAAAACCCGCTTTTCGGTCTGCCCAACGTGGTGTGCACGCCGCACCTTGGTGCGGCGACGACCGAGGCGCAGGAGAACGTGGCGCTGCAGGTGGCCGAGCAGATGTCGGATTACCTGCTGACCGGGGCGGTGACCAACGCGCTCAACATGCCGTCCGTCACGGCCGAGGAGGCCAAGGTCATGGGGCCGTGGATCAAGCTGTCCGACCACCTCGGCAGCTTCATCGGCCAGATGACGGACGAACCCATCAAGGCGATCAACATCCTCTATGACGGGGTGGCCAGCGAGATGAACCTCGACTCCCTGACCTGTGCCTCGGTCGCGGGGATCATGAAATCAGTCAACCCGGAGGTGAACATGGTTTCGGCGCCGCTGATGGCCAAGGAACGCGGGGTGAAGATCTCGACCACGCGGCAGGACAAGTCCGGCGCCTTCGAGGGCTACATCAAGCTGACCGTCGTCACCGACAAGCGCGAACGCTCCATCGGTGGTACGGTGTTCTCGGACGGCAAGCCGCGCTTCATCCAGATCAAGGGCATCAACATCGACGCCGAGATCGGGCGCCACATGCTTTACACCACCAACCGGGACGAGCCGGGCATCATCGGCACCTTGGGCAACACGATGGGCGGTAGCGGCGTGAACATCGCCAACTTCACCCTCGGCCGGGCCGCGGCGGGCGGCGAGGCGATCGCGCTGCTCTACGTCGATGCCCCGGTTCCCCCCGAGGTCATCGAAAAGCTGCAGGAGACGGGCCTGTTCCAGCAGATCCGTCCGCTGGAATTCGACGTGGGCTGAGTCCGGCCCTTTTGCAAAGAACTGACCCCGCCCGTCGCACGGGCGGGGTTTCGTGTTGATTTCTGCTGGCCGTCGCGCGGCGCTTCAGCCGGGGGGCGCGATGTCCAGCGCGGCCTCCAGTTCGAGGATCTGCCGCGAGAGATCGATCTCGCAGTGCGACACCCGGTAGAGATCGCGATCCTCCAGCACGTCGCCGCCATGCTCTTGCCGCCACGCCGCGATAGCCGCGTCGCGTTCCGCGACCAAACGTTCAATCTGGGGCCGGAAGAGGCCCATCATGCCGGCCAGCCAGTCGCGGGTGTGGCGGTAGGGATTGTCCGCGTCGAGCGTGAATCCCCGGACCATCGCCGTGACCTCGCCACCGTCGCGCCAGTCCTCACCCGTCACCCACCTGTTGGTGGTGAACAGCGCGATGGGCTGGCTCTGCGCGTCCATGGAGATCCCGACAAGGTGGCAGGGACGTCGGCCGGTTTCATCCGCCGGGGCATGTGAACAGCCATGTCCGCCGCCCCCGGTCTCGGCCGACGGGGCCGTGGAGGGGTAGACGAAGACATGGAAATGACCGTGTTCGCCGGGCCCGCGGTGTGCCTCGGGGTGGGCGTGGTAATAGAACTGCACGCCGTTCTGCCGGTCGCGTATGTCGTGTTCGGGGTAATGCGCCCATGCCTCAATGCTGTCGTCGCCGGGCATCAGGGCGGAAACCACCGTTTGCCCCTTTGCGCCGAGCGCCTGCGCGGCCAGCAGCAGGCGTTCGGCCGCGGCGTGCATCGTCTCCAGCTCGTCCTGCGGGAGATCCGCAAGAGGCGGCATGCGGGGATCGCGTGTCATCGCGTCACTCCTGTCGCGAAAGGGGCGGCCCGCATGTGCGCGCCGCCCCTGGTTGGCACGGTCCGGCCGGACTTGTCAGTCCTGTTCCGGCAGGGGATCCATCCCGAGGATTTCACGCACCTTCCACTCGCGGCTGGGCTTGAGCCCGACGGTGCGCCCTTCCTGCACGGCGATCTTTTCGGGCACCCCGGCCCCGGCGCGGTAAAGCGCCCAAGCGGCGCCCACCCGGTTGGATGACTGGCAGTGCATCAGGATAGGGTAATTGGCCGGGTCGTTGATGATCTCGGTAATGCGGGCGACCTGGTCGGCCACGGGTGCGCGTTCCGAGACGGGCACGTTGAGATAGGTAAGCCCTGCCGCCTCGGCGCGTTCACGCTCCTTGGCGGTGCCTTCCTCGGCGGTATTGAGGCTCAGAACCGTGGCAAAGCCCACCGCCTTGGCGATCGCGTACCCGTTTTCCGAGACGGCGCCGCCCGTGCCGACATACGGCGCGGCCCGCAGGTAATTCGTGACCACGCCGGGCATCGTGTCGCCGTAGGCGGCCTGCGTGTAGCCGGCGGGAACGTCGAACGGGTTGTCCGAGGCTGTCTCTGCCGACGCCTTGTAGGCGGGTTTGTCCGTCTCGTCGCCGTCGTCGGCGGCCACGCCGCAGGGGTTGGCGACCGCACAGGGGTTGGCGATGGCGCAGGGATTGCTCTGGGCATGGGCGGCGGAGACCACCTGCGGCAGAAAGCCCGCGCTGCCTTGTGTGCCGGTGTCGCCCCCGGCCGCACCGGCGGCCATGGCGGCCGCGGGCAGCAGTGCGAGAAGAGATTTCCGTTTGCTCATGGCGTTTCCTTTCGCGTTGAACTCAGTCTCGAATTTCGTGCGTTTTCAGGCGGTGTCGTCGGTGCCGGCCGGTCCGATCGGTCCGCCGAAACGGCGTTCCAGCCGACTGCCGATTCGGAATCCCGCCACGGCCAGCGCGGCGAGCACCAGGAGGATCACCCAGGTCGGCACCCCGAAGAGTTGCGGCAGGGTCTGGCCCTTGGGGCCCTGCGCGGCGAGGTAGAACCCCTCGAGCGGCTCGTAGGCCCACGCGAACACGCCAACGCCCAGAACCATGCCCAGCATGAAGACCAGCGCGTCCAGCCGCCCGGAGGCAAGGCCGGCGACCGAAGTGCCGGGGCAGTAGCCACCGATGGCGAACCCCGCGCCGATCAGCAGGCCGCCCGCCGCGATCGCCCAGAAGAAGCTCGTGGGCACGTAGACCTTGTCAGGCCCGAAGACGCCGAAAACATCCAGCAGCCAAAGACCCGTCGCCGACACGATCACGGCGGTGAACATCACCTTGAAAACCGACCAATCCTGCAGCCGGAACTGCGCGGTCAGCTTGCGAGGGCTGGCGAACCCGGCCGCCTCGAGCATGTAGCCGAACAGCACACCGGCCAGCAGCCCGGCGGCGACGCCATTGTCGTAGAGCGGTTGTTCCATCACTCCCAAACCCTCCGCGTCAGCATGGAAAACAGAAAGCCCCCGATGAAGAAGGCGATGAGGAAAATGAACGCGGCGACAGCCAGCGTCGCACCCCCGGACAGCCCAAGGCCCGAGGTGCAGCCCCGCGCGAGCCGTGCGCCGAAGCCGGTCAGAACGCCGCCCCCGAGCGCCAGCGCCAGCCGAAGGCCCGCGCCGGTGCCCGGCCCGCGCTCGATCGAGGGGCGGAAGCGCCGCGCCGAGTAGCTCCCCAGCAGCGCGCCGACGAAGAGGCCGATCACTTCCCATGTGATCCAGCCCAAAAGCGGCGCCCCGGCCTGAAGGTAACGGCCGAGATAGGCATTTTCGGCCGTGGCCTCCGGCATCAGCCAGCCCCCGGCGGTCGCGGCTGCACGGGTGAAGAACCCGCTCGCGCCGAGCCCGTGCCCGGTGATCACGAAGGTCAGCAGAAGGGCGAGGCCGAGGCCCACCCCGGCCAGAAGCGGTGGCCAGTAAGGCCGGGAACGGTCCTGCATCCGGTATCTCCTTTTGTCACGATCGGTTGTAGGCCCGGCCGCGCTGGTGGCCGGTGCGTGTTGCGAGCATTATATTCAAGAAAAGGAATATTTTCAAGTGACGATGGCACCGCGTCACGGACCACCGGCACGTGCAGGGTTGTCGTGACGGGGCGGGATCATCACCTTGAACGCATGATGTTTCTCGTGATTCCGGATATTCATGGACAAAAGGCAGAGCTGGACCGCGTTCTGCGGCTGGCAGACGCGCAATGCGGCAGGGGCGCGCGAATCGTTTTCCTTGGTGATCTGGTCGACCGCGGCCCCGACAGCCGCGGCGTGATCCAGACGATCATCGACGGGATCGAGGCCGGGCGCGACTGGATCGTGCTGCGGGGCAATCACGACCAGATGTTTCTCGACTTCCTGCGCGCGGCCGAGCGTGGCGACACCGATCTGCGCGCCGGTGCGGGTTGGCTGGGCGGCAATCTCGGCGGGATCGAAACGCTGCGCTCCTACGGCATCGACATTCCCATCGACGCTGCCGGCTGGCGGGTGGTGGCCGACAGCGTTCCCGGCCGCCACAAGAAATTCCTCGCCGGCCTGCCCTTTTGCCACGAGACACAGGACCATTTCCTGGTGCATGCCGGCATCCGCCCCGGCGTGCCGCTATCGCACCAGGACAGAAGCGACATGATCTGGATCCGCGAACCCTTTCTTTCCGACACGCGCGACCACGGCAAGCTGATCGTGCACGGCCACACCCCCGTCGAGACACCGACGCATTTCGGTAACCGTGTCAATCTCGACGGCGGGGCCGGCTGGGGACGGCCACTGAACGTTGCCCGTTTCGACGGACCGGACATCAGCCTGCTGACCGAGGCCGGGCCACAACCGATCCGCCGGGCCTGAGGCATGGCCGCGGCCGGACCGTTGCGCGGGCCGCACGAGCTGTTCCATTTGTCCGCGCGCCCGTATACGCTTTCCCAAACGGATCCGGGAGGAAGGCACCATGACCGATATCGTCCTGCTCGATGGCGCCCGCACGGCCATCGGAACATTCGGCGGCAAATTGTCCGGCACGCCGCCCATCACGCTGGGCGCCCACGTGGCCCGGCACGCGATGGAGCGTTCGGGCGTGGAGCCCGGTCAGATCGGCCATGTTGCCTATGGCACCGTCATCAACACCGAGCCGAAGGACATGTACCTCAGCCGTGTTGCCGCCGTCGAGGCGGGCATCCCCGAAACAACGCCGGCGATGAACGTCAACCGCCTCTGTGGATCGGGGGCGCAAGCCATCACGTCCGTCATGCAGTCTCTCATGCTGGGCGATGCCGATTTTGGCCTCGCGGGCGGGGCGGAATCCATGAGCCGCGCGCCTTTTGCCATCACCGAGCAGCGCTGGGGCGCCAAGATGGGCGATGTCAGGACGCTCGACATGATGGTTGGCGCGCTCAGCTGCCCCTTCGGCACCGGCCATATGGGCAACACCGCCGAGAACGTGGCGGCCGAGCACGGCATCTCCCGCGAGGATCAGGACGCCTTTGCCGCCGAGAGCCAGCGGCGCGCGGCGCGGGCGATCGAGGCAGGCCATTTCGCCGCCCAGATTGCCCCGATCGAGGTGCGGGTCAAGCGCGAGATGATCCCCTTCGATACCGACGAGCATCCCAAGGAAACCACCGAGGAGGCGCTCGCCGGGCTGCGACCCGTCTTTCAGAAGGATGGGACGGTCACGGCAGGCAATGCCAGTGGCATCAATGACGGTGCCGCCGCGCTGGTCTTTGCCCGGGCCGAGGCAGCCGAGAATGCCGGGCTCAAGCCCAAGGCGCGCATGCTGGGATACGCCCATGCCGGCGTGCGCCCCGAGGTCATGGGCATCGGGCCCGTGCCGGCGGTGCAGTCGCTCATGGAAAAGACCGGCCTCGCGGTCACGGATTTCGACGTGATCGAATCGAACGAGGCCTTCGCGGCACAGGCGGTCGCGGTCAACCGTGGTCTCGGACTCGACCCGGCCAAGGTAAACCCCAATGGCGGGGCCATCGCCCTGGGGCATCCGGTGGGCGCCACCGGCGCGATCCTGACGGTCAAGGCCCTTTACGAGCTGGAACGAACGGGCGGGTCCAAGGCGCTGGTGACGATGTGCATAGGCGGCGGCCAGGGCATCGCGCTGGCGCTGGAACGGCTCTGACCCGGGCAGTGCAACGCCCAGGCGGGTCCGGTTTGAGTTGGTGACCGCGTTTTGCCGATTACTGGTCGGAGTGGCAGGATTCGAACCTACGACCCCCGCCTCCCGAAGACGGTGCTCTACCAGGCTGAGCTACACTCCGACCGTGCGCCGCGAGTTATACCCAACAAGGGGCTTTTGCAAGACTTGAAATCGGGGCGAAGTGCCGACAAACCTGCGGCGATGGCGGGATCTGAAACGGCATATCGCATCAACCCGGACCGGCCGTTTACCGCCGAGCTTCAGGCCACGGCGCGGGGTCAGATCGACGGCGCGCTCGAGTCACTTGCCGCGACCGGGGGCGACCCCGATTCCGCGATCCATGACCTGCGCAAGCGGACCAAGAAACTTCGCGCGCTCCTGCGGTTGGCGCGCGACGGCATGGCGGGTCGGTATGGGGCTGAGAACCGCGCGCTGCGCGACACGGCCCGGCTTTTTTCCCGCGTTCGCGATGCGCGGGTGCTGTCAGACACCTTGCAGTGGCTGGCCGACATGGACGGCGATGCCACCCTTGACCCGCTCGTGGACTGGGCGGCGCGACGGCACGGCGACATCATGGCGCAGGCCGATCTGCCAGAGGCGACGGCCGAGGCCGCCGCGCGGCTGAGGGCCCTGCGGCAGCGGCTGCCGGACTGGACGGTTACCGGCAGCGACCGTGCGGCAATCCGTTCGGGGGTGAAGCGGACCTACGGGCGCGCCCGCAAGGCGTGGCTGAAGGCCGAGACGCGACCGGACGACGCGGCGCGCTTGCATGAACTGCGCAAGCGCCTGAAATACCATCGTTATCACTGCGAGCTGCTTGCCGAAACCCGGCCGGAAACGATGAAGGCGCGGGTGGAGACACTGCACGAGCTGACCGGGGCCCTGGGCGACGATCACGATCTTTCCGTCTTGTTGGATACGCTCGGCCGCGAGGCACCACATGATCTGCCACGTTCGGCCCTGCGCAGGACCGAGCAACTGGCACGCGAGAGCAGTGCGGCCCTGCGAAACCGCGCTTTCGCTCTGGCGCCGCGGGTTCTTGTCGAGAAAAAGGGCGCACTGGCCGACCGGCTGGCCGGCACGTGGCCGGCCGTCGCCATCGGCGCGTAAACCCCGGCTTAGTCCGGGAATCAGAGCGTCGCGTCCAGCGCGCCAAGGATGGCGTCGCCCATGCCCGAGGTCGAAACGGGCGTCACGCCCTCCTCGCCCAAAAGGTCGGCGGTGCGATTGCCCTCGGCCAGCACTTTTTCCACGGCGCGCTCCAGCCGCGCGGCCTCCTCGCCCGCGTCGAAGGAATAACGCAGTGCCATTGCAAAGCTGAGGATGCAGGCGATCGGGTTCGCCTTGCCCTGGCCCGCGATGTCGGGCGCGCTGCCATGCACGGGCTCGTAAAGCGCCTTGGGCCGGCCATTGGCCATAGGCGCGCCCAGGGACGCCGAGGGCAGCATCCCGAGCGATCCTGTCAGCATCGCTGCCGCGTCCGACAGCAGGTCGCCGAAAAGGTTGTCGGTCACGATCACGTCGAACTGCTTGGGCCAGCGGCACAGCTGCATGGCGCCCGCGTCGGCATACATGTGCGACAGCTCGACGTCGGCGTAATCGGCGTCGTGCACCTTCTGCACCACCTCGCGCCAGAGAACGCCGGATTCCATCACGTTCGCCTTTTCCATCGAGCAGACCTTGTTGCCCCGCTTGCGGGCCAGCTCGAAGGCCGCGCGCGCCACGCGGTCGATCTCCGACTCGGTGTAACGCTGGGTGTTGATGCCCACGCGCTCGTTGCCTTCCGTGAAGATCCCGCGCGGTTCGCCGAAATAGACGCCGCTGGTCAGTTCGCGCACGATCATGATGTCGAGGCCCGACACCACCTCGCGTTTCAGCGAAGAGAAATCGGCCAGCGCGTCGAAGCACTGTGCCGGGCGCAGGTTGGCGAACAGGTCCATCTCCTTGCGCAGGCGCAGCAGGCCGCGTTCGGGTTTCTCGCTGAAATCGAGGGTGTCGTATTTCGGGCCGCCCACGGCGCCGAGCAGGACTGCGTCCACCTGCTGTGCCTTGTCCATCGTGACGTCGGCCAGCGGCGTGCCGTGGGCGTCATAGGCCGCCCCGCCAACCAGATCCTCGCTGACATTGAAGCTCAGCCCGCGCCTGTCGCCGAACCAGTCGATGACCCGGGCGACCTCCGCCATCACCTCGGGGCCGATCCCGTCACCGGGCAGGATGAGAAGCGAAGGGTTGGTCATGGGGCAGTCCTTTTCGACGGAAATATCGCCGTCATCGCCTAGCCCGAAGCCGGGGGAGGGTCAAGAAAGGCGGCTTACCAGTCGATGACAAGGTCCGCCCAGACCAGCCTGTGACGGCTGGCGGCCGCTGTCGTGGCCGCTGCCTGTCCTTCGTTTGGCCAGTGAACACCCGCCCCCGCGACGCGGAAATCGGACGAGGGCAGAACGTAGCTCACCCGGAGGTGCCCGGGCTCCGGCCCCGGCCAGGCCGCGGTGTCTAGCGCCGGGTCCCCTGCGTGGCCATGCGCCTCCGTCACCGGGCCAGGGCGGCGGGGCGCCGGATCGATCAGGCGCGGGTCCCCGAGCAGGCGGCGAATGGCGGTCTTGCGGCCGTCACCGTCAAGCGGGTCGAGATTGGCGTTACCGGCGAGAATGAACCGCCCCCGCGGGGGCGGGCCGAAGGCGCCGTCAAGATAGTGCTGCCAAAACAGGATCTCATCGTGGTTCCTCCGGCCGTTGCGGTCCTCGGGCCCGTCGAACACCGGCGGCGAGGCATGGAATGTCAGGAGGGTCACGGTCTCTCCGCGTATCCGCAGCGGGACGGCCCAATGGCCCACGCGCGAAAGCCGTTGCACCGCCATGATCCCGGGCGCCATGCCCTCAGGCGGGATCGCGCCGGGCAGGTCACGCCACAAAAGGCCGGCGAAGTCCCGCGCGCCGCTCTCGTCAACAGGGTGGCGTGACAGGATGGCCATGCCGCCCTCGCCCGCGAACCAGCCATATCCCTGCGCATCCTCCGGTTCGCCGGTACGGCCGTCGCCATCCAGATCCAGCCCGGTGGCCATGCCCGTATTGGGGCGCAGAGCAAAGACATGGCGGTAATCGGGGCCGGCCCGCGCGATCAAGTCGCGCAGCGCGTGCAGGGCCGCAAGACCATGGTCGTAATCCACCCCCTGCAGGACGAGGACATCCGGCGCCGCCGCCGTGACCACACGCGCCACCGCGGCGACCTGCGCGTCCTCACCACTCTTGATGTCGCGCAGCAACAGGCCCGGGCCCTTGCGCGACAGTTCGGTGTGAAACGTTGCCACGCGCAGCGTGTCCGCGGCCGGCGCACCGGTCAGCGAAAAACAAGCGATGCACGCGGCGATCAGGCCTTGCCAAGCGCCTCGTCGCCGGTGTCCGGGCCGTAGACGCGGCGGCGCTTGGCCGTGATCAGCGCGGCCACGCGGTAAAGCGCGATTCCGCGCATCAAGACATTCGCGGGCAGAAGGGCCCATGCCGTCATCATCCAAATCAGCGTATGCGCCTCTATCGCCGGGCCCGGGTTCGTGCCCGGCGAGAGCATCTTCACCATGACCGGAACGATGAATGGCAGGGAAAAGCCTAACAGGACGTTAACACCCGCCTCGCGCCGGAGCCGTTCCACGACGTCACCCCCGCTCGTCGGGTCGAAAAGTGGCAGGTTCACCCACACGTTGAAGGTGCCCCGGCGGACCGGCCAGTTGAAGCTCCGCACGAGGATGATGAAAAACACGATCATCGCCATCGACACCCCGTAGCACACGCCGGCGGTCAGGCGCATGTCGGCAACCTGTTGTGCCCCGGCATCCGCCGGCAGCATCAGCACGGCGAGCCGGACGGGCGAATATGGGAAGTCGAGCGCGCGGCCCACGCCTTCGCCCAACTGTGTCAGGAGCGCCGTGAGCGCCACGGGGTCCGTCTTGCCGCGCATGATCAGTGAGAGGCTGACAACGGTGAGCGCTATGGCGGCAAATCTCAGGCGGTTGAACGGCGGGGCGAACCGGAATTCCACGATGCTGGGATACCGGCCGAAATACTCCATGAATGTCAGAAGCGCCGCCAGCAAGGCGACGATCAGGACGATCTGAGCGGTATCGGGTGCGATGTCGGGCAGGAACAGGGCTGGCAGCGCGACGACCACGGCCACGAGATATGCGCGCAAGAGCGCAGACAAGATCCGCGATATCACTGCCCGGTTCCCTTCAAACTGGCCAGAGCCGGTACGACGCCGCCTCTTTGTTCCAACTTGAGCCCGCTTCTTACGGCGGCCTGCCTCATTCTTGTCCAAATTTTGCCCCTTTTTGCGCATCGGCTCAAGCTCCCAGCCAAGCGCATCACAGGTTTGGGGCGAATTGATGATTTAACTGGTGCGGGATTACATCAATTTTGAAACGAAAATTTGCCCATGTTGTGAGCTTGTCCATATCTGGACAAATTCTTGCGCGGTTGTGCGAAATGTGACCCGGCCGCGTGCGGGTCAGTTTGCGCCGCCATGGGCTTTCTGCCGCCGCCCGGTGGGGCGGGCGGCGGCAAATGCGTCAAGAACATGGCAGGAGTGCGGTCAGGCCCAGGGCCGCTCGGCTTTTGCCCGCGCCTCGAAGGCGGCGATGGCATCGGCCTTTTCCATGGTCAGGCCGATATCGTCGAGCCCTTCCAGAAGGCAGTGCTTCTTGAACGCGTCCACCTCGAAATGGAAGGTCTCGCCTTCCGAGGTGGTCACGGTCTGGGCCTCGAGGTCCACGGTCATCCGCGCGTTGGAGCCCTTCTCGGCATCCTTCATCAGCACGTCCACCTGCTCCTGTGGCAGGGCGACGGGCAGGATGCCGTTCTTGAAGCAGTTGTTGTAGAAGATGTCGGCGAAACTGGGCGCGATCACACACCGGATGCCGAAATCCTTGATCGCCCACGGCGCGTGCTCGCGGCTCGACCCACAGCCGAAATTGTCGCCGGCAATCAGGATCTCCGCCTCGCGGTATTGCGGCTTGTTGAGCACGAAATCGGGGTTCTCGCTGCCATCCTCGGCATAGCGCATCTCGTCGAAGAGACCCTTGCCCAGCCCGGTGCGCTTGATCGTCTTGAGGTACTGCTTGGGGATGATCATGTCGGTATCGACATTGACGATCGGCAACGGCGCCGCGATCCCGGTGAGTTTTTCGAATTTTTCCATAACGTTGTCCTATCTCCGGTCGCTCGTCAGCGCATCGCGGCCGTCATCGCAAGGAATCCCGCCAATGACGTGACGAGCGGCGCCCTCACATCAGTTCGCGCACGTCGGTCAGCCGGCCGGTCACCGCCGCCGCGGCGGCCATTTGCGGGCTCATCAGGTGGGTGCGCCCGCCGCGCCCCTGCCGGCCCTCGAAATTGCGGTTCGAGGTGGCCGCGCACCGCTCGCCGGGGCTAAGCTGGTCCGGGTTCATGGCAAGGCACATGGAACAACCCGCCAGCCGCCACTCGAAGCCTGCGTCCTGGAAAATCTCGGCCAGCCCCTCTTCCTCGGCCTGCGCCCGCACGAGGCCCGAGCCGGGCACGACCATGGCGCGCAGCCCTTCCTTGATCTTCTTGCCCTTCAGGATCTTGGCGGCGGCGCGCAGATCCTCGATCCGGCCATTGGTACAGGAGCCGATGAAGACGGTGTCGATCTCGATTTCCGACAGCGGCGTACCCGGTTCGAGCCCCATGTATTCCAGCGCGCGTTTCGCGGCCTCGGCCTTGCCGCCCTCGAAATCGTCAGGCGATGGCACGGCCGCGTCGATGGGCAGCACGTCCTCGGGGCTCGTGCCCCACGTCACCACCGGCGCGATATCCTCGCCGCGGATGGTCACCACCTTGTCCCAGTGCGCGTCCGGATCGGAATAGAGCGTCTGCCACCACGCCATCGCGGCCTCCCATTGCGCGCCCTTCGGCGTGTGGGGACGGCCCTTGATATACTCGAAGGTGGTCTCGTCAGGCGCGATCAGCCCGGCGCGCGCACCGCCTTCGATCGCCATGTTGCAGACCGTCATCCGCCCCTCCATCGAAAGCGAGCGGATCGCCTCGCCGCAATACTCGATGACGTAGCCGGTGCCGCCCGCCGTTCCGGTCTGCCCGATGATCGACAGCGTGATGTCCTTGGCGGTGACGCCGGGGCGCAGCTGGCCGGTGATCTCCACCTTCATGTTCTTCGACTTGGTCTGGATCAGCGTCTGGGTGGCCAGAACGTGCTCCACCTCGCTGGTGCCGATCCCGTGCGCCAGCGCGCCGAAGGCGCCGTGCGTCGCGGTGTGGCTGTCGCCGCAGACCACGGTCATCCCCGGCAGCGTCCAGCCCTGCTCGGGGCCGACGATGTGCACGATGCCCTGGCGGATGTCGTTGACGGGGTAGTAATTGACGCCGAACTCCTCGGCGTTGCGGTCCAGCGCCTCGACCTGGATGCGGCTTTCCGTGTTCTTGATGCCCTGCACGCGGTCGGGCGTGGTAGGCACGTTGTGGTCGGGCACGGCGATGGTTTTCTCCGGGGCGCGCACGGTGCGGCCTGCCATGCGCAGTCCCTCGAAGGCCTGCGGGCTGGTCACCTCGTGGACGAGGTGGCGGTCGATATAGAGCAGCGAGGTGCCGTCCTCGGCCTCGTGGACGAGGTGGGCATCCCAGATCTTGTCGTAGAGCGTCTTGGGGGACATGCGGAAAACTCCGGTGTGTCTGGCGGAAATGCGAAGAGCGACAGGACGTGCACGCTATAGACGCGCGAGCACCGTCCGCGTCGCGCCGAAGAACCGCCAAGGCAGGCGCGCGCGGTCGTCCATGTCGAAAATCCGGGTCATCCCGTCCAGATACAGCCTCTCCCGCCCGCTATCAAGGGGCGCGGGGGCAGTGGCGGTTCCCGCCTGGCGGTCGGACTCCCGTCATGCCCGGCAGGATCAAGACCCGTCCGCCCTTCATCTTGCCCCAAATACTCCCGGCCTGGCGAACGCGGCCCGTGCCCCGGCCGGAGTGGGGCGATGTCGGCACCTCTCATTCGAACCTGTCCCGCCAGCACGGCAGTAGATCGCCTTTCTCCGGTGTTGCCTCGTGAACGCCGCGTGCAATGGCCCGCGCCATGCAGACCGCCGCCGCGTGGCCCAGCTCCAGCGGTCCGGCCAGGGGATCGGCCAGCGGCATCTCCCCGGTCGCGGCGGCAAAGATCAGGTCGCCGTCGAGCGGCGTGTGCGCGGGCAAAAGCGCGCGGGCGATCCCGTCATGCGCGGCGGTGGCCATGCGCGTGCACTGGGCCTGGCTCAGGGCCGCGTCGGTTGCCACGATCCCGATGGTGGTGTTGCCGCCCGGCCCCGGCTTGGTCTCCGGCGGCCCGGGCGGCGGATGCGCCGGGGCCGGTCCGCGCCCGCCGAACTCACCCCCGATCTCGAAGGGGGCGGCGTGGAAATGCGCCCCCCCGCCCACGATGGCCGAGCCCAGGGCATTGACGGCCACCAGCGCCCCTACCACGTGGCCGGACGCCAGCCGGACGGAGGCCGAGCCAAGCCCGCCCTTGAGGTTGGCGGTGGTCGCCCCGGTGCCCGCGCCGGCGGTGCCGAGCGTGAAGCGCCGGTCCGCCGCGTCGAGCGCCGCCCGCCCGAGCCGCTTGTAGGGGGTTTCGGCAGGGTCCGTCTCGCCGCCGTTGAGCAGGTCGAACAGGATCGCCGCGGGCACGATCGGCACCCGTACCCCGCCCACCTCGAAGCCGCGCCCCGCGGCGCGCAACCCCTCGGCCACGCCGGAGGCGGCGTCGAGCCCGAACGCCGAGCCGCCCGACAGCACCAGCGCGTCCACCTCCTGCACCGTCTTGTCGGGGGCCAGCAGATCGGTCTCGCGCGTGCCGGGTGCCCCGCCCATCACATGCACCCCGGCGGTGAAGGGCTGCCCGCCCACCAGCACTGTCGTGCCCGTCTTGGCGCGCTGGTCGGCGGCATTACCCACGCGCAGCCCGGCCACGTCCGTCACGAGGTTCAGCGGCCCCGTTTGGTAGAGTTCCGTCAAATCGCGCCTCCCTTTGTCGCCGACAGTCTTGCCAGATCGTGCGGAATCGGCAACAAGGCCGTTGGCCCGGGCGATGGCGTCGCCCCCTTGGGGCCTATTCCCGAACAGTCCTGAACGCCGGGACCTGTCCTTTTGCAGGAGGGTCTGAAATGACTGAACGCCCAGAATTCTACCGTTTCCACAATGGCGAGAAGGCCGCCTTGCCCTTTGCCGCGGCCGAGTACGAGACGCGCCTCGCGGACCTGCGGGCGACGATGGAGGAGGTCGGGGTGAGTGCCTGTGTCTTCACCTCGATGCACAACGTCGCCTATTACTCGGGCTTTCTGTATTGTTCCTTCGGCCGGCCTTATGCCTGTGTCGTCACCCACGGCGCCTGCGTGACCATCTCGGCGGGTATCGATGCGGGCCAGCCATGGCGCCGGTCGGTTGGCGACAACATCACCTACACCGACTGGCAGCGCGACAATTTCTGGCGCGCGGTGCGGCATGTCACGGGCGAGGGCGCGGTGATCGGCTACGAGGGAGACCACCTGACGTTGCAGGCTCGCGACAAGCTGGAGGACTTCCTGCGCCCCGTCACCATGATGGACATCGCCCCGGCGGCGATGCGGCAAAGGATGATGAAGTCCGCAGCCGAGATCGCGCTGATCCGCAAATGCACGGCCATCGCCGATGTCGGCGGCCATGCAATCCGCGAGGCCGTCCGCGAGGGCGCGCGCGAGATCGACGTGGCGATGGCCGGGCGCGACGCGATGGAGACCGAGATCGCCCGCGTCTTTCCCGATGCCGAGTACCGCGACACCTGGGTCTGGTTACAGTCGGGGATCAACACCGACGGCGCCCACAACCCGGTCACCTCGCGGCGGTTGCAGCGTGGCGACATCCTCAGCCTCAACACCTTCCCGATGGTCTCGGGCTATTACGTGGCGCTGGAACGGACGATGTTCGTGGGCGAGGTCGATGACGCCGCGCTCAGGATCTGGCAGGCCAACGTGGCCGCCCACGAATACGGCATGTCCCTGCTCAAGCCCGGCGTGAGCTGCGCCGAGGTCACCCATGCCATCAACGCCTTTCTCGAGGAGCGCGACCTGCTGCAATACCGCACTTTCGGCTACGGCCATTCCTTTGGCATCCTCAGCCACTATTACGGGCGTGAGGCGGGGCTGGAGCTGCGCGAGGACATCGACACGGTGCTGCAGCCCGGCATGGTGATCTCGATGGAGCCGATGCTGACAATTCCCGCAGGCCAGCCGGACGCCGGCGGCTACCGCGAACATGACGTGCTGATCATCACCGGGGACGGCCACGAAAACATTACCGGATACCCCTACGGCCCCGGCTTCAACGTGGTGGGGTGACCGGGCCCGCGCCCGCCGCGTGGTGCGGGGGGCGCGGCATTCAGATGCCGAAGCGGCGCAGGCCGCGGTAATCGATGGTCTCCAGCAGGGCCAGCATGTCCTCGACCTTGCCGCCCGTCGCCTTGACCAGAATACGCTTGTCCACGAGCCCGTTGATCTCGCCATCGTTGACCATGAACTTCTGCCGGCCGACGCGCTCGATCGTGGCGCCCATCATCGCGGCGTTCGCGATCATGCCGGATACGGCGCCGACCATCGGGTTGTCGGCCATGATCGACACCGTGATGCTCTGTCCGTCGCCTTCATACGTCGCTTCGGCCCCGGTGCCGCCGCCCATCATCGCCAGCCCGGCGTTCATCTTGGTATTCACCTCGCGGCTCCATCCCTCGGGCGCTGCGGGCAGGAACTCCACGAGGGCGTCCGTCCTCAGCGCAAGCAGCTGCTGCTTGGCATAGTCCAGCTCCTCGATGGCGTACTGTGTGTCGCCCTCCTCGTAGGCGGTGATCGCGCTCTCCAGCGCGTCCGTGATCTCGTCGGCCATCAGCGGTTGCGCCCCGAGGGCGGCAAGGCATGCCATGGCGATCGTTCGTTTCATGTCGGAGGTCCTTTTCCCGGGTGGACGTGGCCGCGTATCGGGCCGAATTGCGCAGACGGCATCCTATCGGCACATCTGCCATTTTCAAGAAACCTGCGCGCTTGACCCTTTCGGCCCTGTTCGCCACCAACGGGGAATGCTTATATGTGCCCGCACGAAAGGGCCGGACAAGCAAGGCGGAGAGTCGCGATGGTCTATGTGAAATGGGGTTTCATCCTCCTGTTCTGGCTGCTGGTCGCGGCCTTTCTCCACTACACGCTGCCGCAAAAGGACATCGTGCGGATTACCGACACCTACCAGAAACGGGTCGATTTCGGGGAGAACTCGATCTTCTGGGCCTCGCCGCATTCCGGCATGGCCGAGGGCACCGCCAACCGCGACGTCTTTTTCATCCAGACGGTGATGCCCGACGACGAGGTGATGGTCTATCGCAACGAGGACACGGGCTGGGGCTGGCCGCCCTATTTCAAGTTCGACACCTCCAACCTCCAGGCCGAGGCGGCGAACCTCCGGTCGACGGCGGCCGAGCCGGACTGGGTCGCGATCCGGCATTATGGCTGGCGCAACGAGTTCCTCTCGATCTTTCCCAACGCGGTGAGCGTTTGGCCGGTCTCGGGACCAGACGTGCGGATGATCCCGTGGTTCAACATCATCGTGCTCACGGTGCTGTTCGCGGTTTTCTGGGCGATCCGCGTGCGCTGGAAACGCTTTCGCGAGAAACGGCTCGACCCGTTCTACGACGACCTCACCGACGGGTGGGGGTGAACCGGGCCGTCGGGCGTTTCCGCGCGAAGAGGGCCGTCAGGCCCGATGAGCGCCCCCGGCTCACCGCTTTCCGTAATAGAGCGCCAGCACATGTTCGGCCTCGGCGAAGAACAGCCAGCGCGACGCCGCCACCCCGGCCAGATGGCTGAGAACCGCCACCGCCGCGAGCGCGTGCGCGAACGGTACCAGCAGCAGGCCCGCCGGCACCGCGTAGCCCAGAACCAGCGCGATCGTCCGCAGCTTGGCCGCGTGCTTGCGCCCGACCTCGAAGGCGAACTCCCGCAGGAGGTAGTTCGTGCCCGTGTGCGGCGGCTCGAAGGAGCGCACCTTGCCCCGGTCGCCCAGCCCCGTCGCCGTGGCGAGGGTGGTGCCGCTGCGCGCCAGCGCGCCGTCGCCGCGCAGCCACCACGCCACCTGCACGAGCCCCGCCAGCGGCAGCAGCACCAGCGCCGCTGTCACCTGCCCGGCCAGCAGGGCGCCCCCCGCCAGCGAAAGCGACAGGAACAGCGCCGGGGTCAGCCAGGTCTTCCAGCGCGGCACGGTGTCCAGCTGGGCATAGATCATGGCCGTGCAGTAGACCGTGCCCACGGACAGCGCCGCGCCGATCGCGCCAAGCGCGCGCCATGCCTCGCCCCAGAAAACCAGCCCTGCGCCGTAGACGGCCATCACGACCAGCGCGGCGACCGACACCACGCCTTCGCGGCTCAGCCACGAGCTGCGCCACTGGCTGAATGCCTTGATCGCGCGTTCGGGACGGCCGAGGTGGAAGGTCGAGGCCAGCAGCCCGCCCACGGCCAGCGCGTAGGCGATGGTGAAGAAGGCGAAGGCGACCCAGCCGGTCACGGCCGGGTATCCAGCCCCCAGCCATGCCAGCAGGCCGAACCCCAGCCCCGACAGCGTGGTGAAGATGATGACCGAGGGTGCCGGATGCATCAGAGCTTCTCCAGCGCCTTGTCGAGCCAGCCGATGAAGCCCTTGGCTTCCTGCGCGACCGGTTCGAGGTAGGGGGCCAGAACGTCGACCTGCTCCATCTCGTCGCGGGGCCGGGGTGGCAGGTACTTGTTGACGGGCTTGGTGCCCTGTTCCGGCATCAGGTCCATGCCGCCGCGCTCCTCCACCAGCTTCGACACCGCGCTTTCGGGGTCGCCCAGATCGCCGAAATGCCGCGCGCCGGCGGGGCAGGTGCGCACGCAGGCGGGCACGCGGTCCTCCTCTGGCAGGTGGGTGTTGTAGATCCGGTCCACGCACAGCGTACACTTCTTCATCACGCCTTCGGCAGCGTCCATCTCGCGCGCGCCGTAGGGGCAGGCCCACGCGCACAGCCCGCAGCCGATGCAGTCGCTTTCATTGACCAGAACGATCCCGTCCTCGGCGCGCTTGTAGCTCGCCCCGGTGGGGCAGACGGTGACACAGGGCGCGTCCTCGCAGTGCAGGCAGGACTTGGGGAAATGCACCAGCTGCGCGGGCCCGTCCTCGGGCTGGACCTCGTAGCTGTGCACGCGGTTGAGGAACGTCCCCGTCGGATCGGTGCCGTAAGGGTCCTGGTCGCTCAGCGGCGCGCCGTAGTTCTCGGTATTCCAGCCCTTGCAGGAAATCACGCAGGCATGGCAGCCGACGCAGGTATCGAGGTCGATCACCAGCCCCAGCTTCTTCTCGGTCCGGTCCGGAAGCGTCGTCATTCGCTCACCTCCTCTCTTCGCGTTCCGCGCGCTCGCCGCGCTTGTAGACCACATAGGACTTCGGCAGGCCGAACTTGCGCTCGGTCCAGATCGTGCCGTCGGGAAAGAGCCTCTGCAGCTGCGACCGCAACAGCACGGTCGTCGTCTCGACCATCTCCGTCCACGCCGGCAGCTTGGCGCGCCAGCGCCGGATGAAAACGCGCTTGAGCGGCGCGGGATAGAACCACCAGAACGGCATGTGGTTGTGCGCCTCGACCGGGAACCAGATCGAGGGCGTCTGCACCCAGTAGGCCGGGGCGAGACGCCGCACCTCGCGCGCCATCTCGGCCTGCTTGGTCGCGTCGCCCACATGCTCGATCACGCTGTTGGAAAACGCGATATCGAAACTCATGTCTCCGGCGAAATCCACGTTGCAGGCATCCCCAACCCTGAGGTGTAGCGCATGATGCGATGGCGGCGCGGTTTCCGGGTTGAAACCGGGCAGGTTCACGATCGTGATGTCCAGCGCGAGCGGGCAGTCGTCCCAGAACCCCGGCGCCCCGCCGAGGTCGATGATGCGCTCCCCGCCCGTTATCCCCATCCGGTCGATGAACTGCCGCATACGTCGCTTGCGCGCGGCGCTTGAAAACGGGCGCTTAAGCCGCATCAGCGCGTGGAATATTGCGTACCTCATTTCCCGATCTTCCAGCGCAGCTCTTCCGGCCCCGGCGCCACCGGCGAGCCGATCGGGCCGAAGTCGGGCCGGCTCTCGCTCTCGGGCGGTACCCGCTCCAGCCGCACGCGCAGGTCGAACCACGCGGCCTGTCCCGTCACCGGGTCCGAGTTCGACCAGCGCAGCCCGTCACCACGGGGCGGCAGCAACTCGTGGATGATGTGGTTGAGCAGGAAGCCCTTGGTCGCCTCGGGTGCGTCCTTGTCCAGCGCCCACGCGCCCTTGCGCTTGCCGATGGCGTTCCACGTCCAGACGGTGTTCTCGTTGAGCGCCGCCATGTGCGCCACCGGCACCACGATCTCGCCATGCGGAGAGGTTACGCGCGCCCAGTCCCCCTCGGCAAAGCCGTGATCCTCCCACACCTTGGTGGGCAGGTAGAGCGGGTTCACCCCGTGGACCTGACGCAGCCACGCGTTCTGCGACCCCCAGCTGTGATACATCGCCATGGGCCGCTGCGTCAGCGCGTGCAGCGGGTAGTCCCGTGTATCCATGTGGCCGTCCTCCAGCGGCGGATACCAGATGGGCAGCGGGTCCATCGCCGCCTTGAGCTGGGCGCGCAGGTGGTCGGGCGGCTGGCGCGTGCCGTGCCCCTCGGCGGCCAGCTGGAACTTTCGCATGGGTTCGACGTAGAGGTCGAAAACATAGGGCTGCGGCGTGTCGTACAGCCCAAGATCCACCGCCCATTTCTGATATGCCATGTTCCACGGCTTCATGTAGGCGGCATCGTCGGGGATGTGCTTGAGGAAGAACCCGCCATTGGCGATGTAGCTGTTGAGCTGTGCGGGGTTGGGGGCCCCGCGCCCGTGGGTCAGCCCGCCCTTGCCGCTGCGCCATCCGGCGAGCGGCCCGATACCCGGCTTGCGCTCGTGGTTGGTGATGTAGTCGGCGTAATCGGCGTATTTCGCGTTTCCGTCCTCGCCGGTGAAGCCGGGCAGGCCCAGCTTGTTCGCCAGCTGGATCAGCACCGTCTGGAAGCCGCGCACGTCGCGGTCGGGTTCCACCACGGGCCAGCGGATCGCATCGGCGGCGGCGTCGGGCTCGCAGATCGGCCGGTCCAGCAGGCTGATGCAGTCATGGCGCTCCAGGTAGGTCGTGTCGGGCAGGACGAGGTCGGCATAGGCGACCATCTCGGAGCTGTAGGCATCGGAATAGATGATCCGCGGGATGACGTACTCGCCGTCCTCGTCGGTGTCGGTCAGCATATCCATGACACGCGACGTGTTCATCGACGAGTTCCACGCCATGTTCGCCATGTACAGAAACAGCGTGTCGATCGGATAGGGATCGCCCGCATGGGCGTTGGAGATGACCATGTGCATCAGCCCGTGCGCGCTCAGCGGGTTTTCCCACGAGAACGCCTTGTCGATGCGCGCCGGGTTGCCGTCATCGGCCAGCGCAAGGTCCTCCGGCCCGCGCGGAAAGCCGAGGTGCGGCCCGTCCAGCGGACAGTCGGGCTGCGACTTGCAATGCGGCGTGGGGTGGGCGCTGACCGGCTTGGGGTAGGGCGGCTTGAACCGAAAGCCCCCCGGCACCTCGACAGAGCCCAGCAGGATCTGCAGCATGTGCAGCGCCCGGCAGGTCTGGAACCCGTTGGAATGGGCGCTGATGCCGCGCATGGCGTGAAAGCTCACCGGGCGGCCCTTCATCACCGCGTGTTTTTCGCCGCGGAAATCTGTCCATTCCCGCTCCAGCACGATCTCTTCCTCGAAGGCCACGCGCGCCAGCTCCGCCGCGATGGCGCGGATCTTCTCGGCCTTGACGCCGCACCGCTCGGCCACGGTTTCCGGGGCATAGTCACGGCCCATGTAGCGCGACGCGATCAGGTGCATCACGGGCTTGTGGGTTATCTTGCCCTGCCGGTAGGTCGCGGACAGGTCCGGGCGCACACCCGGTGCGTCGAACGGTGCCAGCTCGCCCGTGGCGCGGTCGATCACCTGCGGCTTGCCGTCGGCGTCCCGCAGGAACAGCCCGAACTCGGGCGACTTGGAGTCGCGGTTCACCACGTGCGCCGCGTTGGTGTAACGGGCAAGGTAATCGAGGTCGATCTTGCCTGCCTTCAACAGGCAGTGCACGATCGACAGGATGAACAGCCCGTCGGTGCCCGGCGTGATCCCCACCCATTCATCGGCCACGGCGTTGTAGCCCGAGCGGATCGGGTTCACCCCGATCACCTTCGCGCCGCGCTCCTTCAGCCGCCCGAGCCCCATCTTGATGGGGTTGCTGTCATGGTCCTCGGCCACGCCGAAGATCATGAACAGCTTGGTGCGTTCCCAGTCGGGCTGTCCGAATTCCCAGAACGCCCCGCCCATGGTGTAAATTCCGGCGGCGGCCATGTTGACCGAGCAGAACCCGCCATGCGCGGCATAGTTGGGCGTTCCGAAATTCTGCGCCCAATAGCTGGTGAAGGACTGGCTCTGATCACGGCCGGTGAAGAAGGCCAGCTTCGCGGGGTCCTCCTTGCGGATGCGCCCCAGCCAGCCGCTTGCGATTTCCAGCGCCTCGTCCCAGCTGATTTCCTCGAATTCGCCCGATCCGCGGGGCCCCACGCGCTTGAGCGGCGCGCGCAGGCGCGAGGGCGCGTTGACCTGCATGATGCCTGCCGACCCCTTGGCGCAGAGCACGCCCTTGTTGACCGGATGGTCGCGGTTGCCCTCGATATAGGCGACACGCCCATCCTTGATGTGCACGTCGATCCCGCAACGGCAGGCGCACATGTAGCAGGTGGTCTTGCGTACCTCGTCCGATACCTTCGGCGAGGTGTCGATCCGCGGTTCCTCGAAACTCATCAGCGCGTTATCTCCCTGTCCGGCGCCACGTTAGGGCAGTTGTTTTTGGCCCGCGACCATTTTCTTTCTCGTTCGGATTTTCCGAACACCTGTTTGAATCATCGCGAATTTGATGAGCGGATTTCCCTCGATTCAGGTGGCTGACCCCCGATCAGCGCCAGCGCATCGGCCGCGATGCGGCGCTCCTCGGCCGCGGGAGCGATCCAGCAGCCCACGCGGGAATCGGGTGCGTGCAGCCGCGCATCGCCGCGTTCGTTTGCCGCCGGGTTCAATCGTGCGCCCAGCCACTCCAGCCCCTCGACGATGCGGGCGCGCACATGCGCCGAATTTTCCCCGATCCCGCCGGTGAAGGCGATGGCGTCCAGCCCTTCCATCGCGGCGACGAGCGATCCGCCATGCCGGATGGCCCAGTAACAGAAATGCGCGACCGCGAAGCGGCTGCGCGGGCCGTCATCCTCCAGCAGCGCGCGCATGTCCGACTCCCCGCCGGACAATCCCCTTAGCCCGCTTTCGCGGTTCAGCATCCGGTGCGTTGCAGCGATCCCGTCTTCCTGGGCCAGTCGCAACACGGCGTTGCCGTCGATGCTTCCCACGCGGGTTCCCATGGTCAGCCCCTCCAGCGGTGAATACCCCATGGTCGTGGCGACCGACCGCCCGTCGCGGATGGCACAGGCCGACGCGCCATTGCCAAGGTGAAAGGCCAGCAGGCGACGGGGCAGGGGGCCGCCGGCTATCCCCGGCAGCGCGTCCACCAGTGCAGCGTAGGAGAGGCCGTGAAACCCGTAGCGCCGGAGTCCGCGCGCCTCCGCGCCGGGGGGCAGGGCATAGCGCTGCGCGACCTCGGGGTTCGTGGCGTGAAACCCGGTGTCGAAACTGGCGCATTGCGGCAGGGCGGGCGCGCGTTCCATCAGCGTCTCGATGGCGGCAAGGTTGTGCGGATTGTGCAGTGGCGCCAGCGACACGCAGCGCCGGATCGCGGCCAGCACGTCACCGGTGACCCGCACAGGCGCGGTCAGCTCCGTGCCTCCATGAACCACCCGGTGCGCCGCCGCGCGCAGACTGCACGGCTTGATACCGTGATCCGCCAGCCCCTCCAGCAGCGCGTCGAGTGCCGCCGCGTGATCGGGGAAATCCGCCTTGCAGGATGTCTTGCCGATCTTCAGCGCGCCGGTGCCGCCGATTCCGTCGGCCATGCCGTGCAGATGCTCTCTCAGGTCGCCGCCGAACACGGCGACCTTGATCGAGGACGACCCGGCGTTGAGGACCAGGACGGCGCCCTCTCCGCCCGCGTTGTCCATTGGCTCAGACCACCTGCTCGCGCATGTCGGCCGGGTCGATCCCGGCCACTTCCACCGGCTTCTTCATCGCGTCGCGCCGGAAAGGCTCGCCCAGCTCCTGGTTGATCATCGCCTCGATCAGCGTGGTCTGGCCATTCTCCATCTGGTCCTTTATCGCCTGGTTCAGCGCGTCGGTCAGTTCCTCCATCGTCCGCGCCACCACGCCCTTCAGCCCGCAGGCCCTGGCGATCCCGGCATAGCTCACGCCCTCGTCCAGCTCGGTGCCCACGAAATTGTCGTCGAACCACAGGGTCGAGTTCCGCTTCTCCGCCCCCCACTGGTAATTGCGGAACACGATCTGCGTCATCGCCGGCCATTCCTCGCGCCCGATGGCCGTCAGTTCGTTGACGGCAATCCCGAACGCCCCGTCGCCGGCAAAGCCCACCACCGGCACGTCCGGGCAGCCGATCTTGGCCCCCATCACCGATGGCAGCCCATAGCCGCACGGCCCGAACAGCCCCGGCGCCAGATATTTCCGCCCCTCCTCGAAGCTCGGATAGGCGTTGCCGATGGCACAGTTGTTGCCGATATCCGAGGAAATGATCGCCTCTTTCGGCAGCGCGGCCTCGATCGCCCGCCACGCCATGCGCGGGCTCATCCAGTCGGGCTTGGCCGCCCGGGCGCGCTCGTTCCATGTGGTGCCGGGGTCGTCCTCCTCGTGGTCCATGCTGGAAAGCTGCTGCGCCCAGGCCGATTTCGTCTTGGCAATCAGCGCCTTGCGATCTTCCCGGCCCGCATCGCCCGCGTTCTCCGACAGGCTCTTCAGTATCCCCTCGGCCACTTTCCTGGCATCGCCCACGATGCCGACGCTGACCTTCTTGGTCAGCCCGATGCGGTCGGGGTTCAGCTCAACCTGGATGATCTTGGCATCCTTTGGCCAGTAATCGATACCATAGCCCGGCAGGGTCGAGAACGGGTTGAGCCGCGTGCCCAGGCACAGCACTACGTCCGCCTGCGAAATCAGCTCCATCCCCGCCTTCGACCCGTTATAGCCCAAGGGCCCCGCGAAAAGCGGATGCGAGCCCGGAAAGGCGTCATTGTGCTGATAGCCCACGCAGACCGGCGCATCCAGCCGCTCGGCCAGTGCCTTGCTGGCGTCGATCCCGCCCGAAAGCACCACGCCCGCGCCGTTCAGTATCACCGGGAATTCCGCCGCGTTCAGAAGCGCCGCCGCCCGGTCGAGCGATTCTGCCCCGCCCGTGGGCCGTTCGAACTCCACGACCTGCGGCAGCTCGATATCCACCACCTGTGTCCACATGTCCCGCGGGATGTTGATCTGCGCGGGCGCGCTCGCCCGCTTCGCCTTCAGGATCACCCGGTTCAGCACCTCCGCCACCCGCGTCGGGTCGCGCACCTCCTCCTGATAAGCCACCATGTCCTCGAACAGCTTCATCTGCTCGACCTCCTGGAACCCGCCCTGGCCGATGGTCTTGTTCGCCGCCTGCGGCGTGACCAGAAGAAGCGGCGTGTGATTCCAGTAGGCGGTCTTCACGGCGGTCACGAAATTGGTGATGCCGGGGCCGTTCTGGGCGATCATCATGCTCATCTTGCCCGTGGCCCTTGTGTAGCCGTCGGCCATCATGCCGGCGCTGCCCTCATGCGCGCAATCCCAGAAGGTGATCCCGGCCTTGGGGAAAATATCCGAAATCGGCATCATCGCCGATCCGATGATCCCGAAGGCATGTCGGATCCCGTGCATCTGGAGGGTTTTGACGAAAGCTTCCTCGGTGGTCATTTGCATCGGTCTGTCTCCTGCGTGCAAGGGCCGGCGTCCCTGCCGGGTTTGCTCGGAAACTACGGCAGGGGAAAAGGGCGCAATAGGGCCAGAATACCTGCCACACTATGGCCAGTCACGCGATGGAGCGCAGTGCCGTGGCCAGTTTCGAGACTCCTTGGGGAATGCGGTCGGCGGGAATGGAGGAATAGGCGAGGCGGTAGGTGTTGCGTGGCGGATCGGCGCTGTGAAAAAACGGTCGCCCGGGCTCTATCAACACGCCCTCCCTGCGCAGCCTGTGGTCGAGCTCCTCGGTGTCCACCCCCTCCGGCGCGCGCATCCAGATCGAGCTGCCGCCGAACACGCCGCGCCCCGCCACGCCGAGCCCTTCTTCGGCCAGCGCCGCCTCCATCACCCGCCGCCGCTCGGCGAACACCTGCCCCACCCGGCGTATCAGGCTGTCGTAATGCCCAAGGCCAAGGAAATAGGCCGCCGTGCGCTGCACGTGCCCGGGCGGGTGGCGCAGCACGTTCGTGCGCAGGGCGCGCGCCTCGCGGATGAAAGGCTCCGACCCGACGAGGTATCCCAGCCTGAGCCCCGGAAAGATAGACTTGGAAAAGCTGCCGACATAGATCACCCGCCCGTCCGGGTCGAGCGATTTCAGCGCCGGCAGCGGCGCGCGCAAAAAGGACATCTCGAACTCGTAGTCGTCCTCGACGATCAACGCCTCCATCTCTCGCGCGCGGTCCAGCAGCGCCCGGCGTCGCTCCAGCGGCATCGTGGCGTTGGTGGGCGACTGGTGGCTCGGGGTGGTGAAGATCACGTCCGCCCGCCCCGGCAGCGCGCCCGCCGGCAGCCCGTCGCGGTCCACCGGTACCGGGCACAGATGGCAACGGGTCTGTGTCAGGATATCGCGCAGCGCGTGATAACAGGGCTCCTCGGCCACCGCCGTGCGCCTTTGTGTCAGCAGAACCTGTGCCGTCAGCCATAGCGCGTTCTGCGCCCCCATCGTGACGAGGATCTCCTCCGGCCGGGCGAGAATCCCGCGCCGGGGAAGGGTATGGCGCGCGATGAATTCCACCAGCTGCGGGTCGTCATGGTCGTAGTGATCCGCCGTGAGCGCCTGGAAATCCCGCGATCCCAGCGCGCGCAGCGCGCAATGACGCCAGTTGGCGTGGTCGAACAGGCCGGGATCGGTCTGGCCGTAGATGAAGGGATAGGGATAGCTCGACCAGTCCTGCGGCTTCGAGGGAGTCGCGCCGCCGGTGTACCTGCGCCCCAGCGCCCGCGACCAGTCGATGGCGTCACGCGCGGGGTGGCGCGGCGCGAAATGCGGCGGCTCCGGCGCGTTCTGCGAGACGTAGTAACCCGACCGGTCCCGGCTCTCGAGGTAATCCGACGCCTGCAGCTCGGTATAGGCCAGTGTGACGGTGATCCGGCTCACTCCCAGATGCGTGGCCAGCCGCCGCGACGAGGGCAGCTTCTCGCCCTTTCGGAACCGCCCCGAAAGGATGCCCTCGGCGATCATCTGCTGGATCTGCGCCTGCAGCGTGCCCTGTGCCTCTGGATCAAGGAAGAAGGTCTCGACGGAAATGGCCATGCAGGCACGCTACAGCCGCCGCAACACGCGCGCAATCTGGCAATATGCCCACCTGTCTTCTGGCCTGAAATATCCCGGGGGGGGTCGTCGTTGTCGCGCCATTGGTCCGCGCGACAATGGCGACGGGCAGCGCCCCCGGGGCCTGCGTGGCCTGAACGCGAAACCGCAATGCGCGCCGCAGGCGCACCTTTGGAAAAGCCCGGTTGCAACCGGCGGCGCCCTCGCCGAGACTGCCGGCGCCACAAGGACCGGAGCCGCCCATGATCGCCGTCATTTTCGAAGTCATCCCCGCCGAGGGCCGCAAGCCGCACTACCTCGACATCGCCGCCGAGATGCGACCGCTGGCCGAACGCATCGACGGCTTCATATCGGTCGAGCGGTTCCAGAGCCTCACCGATCCCGACAAGCTCCTGTCGATTTCCTTCTGGCAAAGCGAGGAGGCGGTGGCCGAATGGCGCCGGCTGGCCGCGCACCGCAAGGCGCAGGAACAGGGGCGCGGCGGGCTTTTCGCCGACTACCGCCTGCGCGTGGCGCACGTCCTTCGCGATTACGGCATGACAGAGCGCGACGAGGCGCCCGCCGACAGCCGCGCCGCCCATGGCGGCTGACCGCGCTCACATCACCAGCCGCAAGAGCCGCAGCGCCCCCCGCTTCCACGGCACGCGATGCGTCACGCCGGTCTGGGCCGAGATCCGGTCGCGGTTTTCAAGGTACCATTCGTAGTTGCGCACCAGCGCCGCGGCGTTGGAATACTCTGGCTGCCAGCCCAGCCGCGCCTCGATCCGCTCGGTGCTCACGAAGCTGTCCTTGCCCGCGGTCTCGTAGATCCACTTGTAAAGCGGGGAGAGTCCCAGCGTCTCCAGCGCGCGCAGGGTCCAGATGGCGGGCGCGGCCGGCAGGCCGATCACCCTCTTGCCATGCCCCGCGCGGTCCAGCACCGCCTGGAAACTCTCGCGCAGCGTCCCGAACCGGACCGCGCCGACATTGAAGATATCGTTGACCCGTTCCGCCTCCAGCGTGGCGGCCAGGTGCACGGCGGCGTTCAGGTCGTCCACGTCCAGCAGCTGATAGCGGTTGTCCCCACGCCCCAGCACCGGGAAGTTGTGCCCGTCGGCGGCGAAATCGTAGAGCAGCTCGAACGCCCCCAGCCGCTCGGGCCCGACGAAGGACTTGGGCCGCAGCACGGGCAGGCACATGCCCCCCGCGCGGAATTCCGCGCAGACCTCTTCGGCCTTCACCTTCGAGGCCCCGTAAGGTCCCACGCCCTGCATCGGGTCGTCCTCGACCAGCGGGTGATGGTCGGGGATGCCGTAGACCGCCGTGCTGGAAATATGGACGAATCGCGCAATCCCCTTCGTCTTTGCCGTCTCCAGCAGACGGCGCGTGCCGTCGACATTGGTCGACATGATCTCGTCGGGGGCCCACAGCGGCAACGCGGCGGCGCAGTGCACCACGACGTCGATGCCGTCGAAGGCGCGGTCATGCAGGTCGCGATCCCGTATATCGCCCTGCAGCACCTCGACCCGGTCTGCCTCGGGATAGTCGAAGGGCGCGATGTCCCAGCTGCGCACCCTGTGGCCCCGCGCCAGGAGAAACCGCACGAGATTGATCCCCATGAACCCGGCGCCGCCGGTCACCAGAAAATTCAAAACACTGTCTCCTGTCCCGTGTCGCCCGGTCCGCGACACAATGAACCTTCGCGCCACCGGATGGAATGGCCTGCGTCAACCGTTCCGCCCGGAAGGCCGGCGCCGCGTGGATCAAGGGCGCGGCCCGTCGCCGCTATCCTGTCAGCGGCGCGCCATCTTTACGGTAGCCCGAGGTCTCCAGCCGCCGACCGTTTCAGCGCCGCGGCAAGGGCGGGCACGTAGTGCTCGTTGACCGGGCGGCGGGGCGATACGCGGCGCAATGTCTGCCCTTCGCCTTTCATGCAGGCCGCCGTCAGCCGGCCGTATTCGTATGCCAACGCCTTGGGCCCCCGGGCCGCGTAGTCCGGCGGCTCGCCCAGCCGGAAGGATTCGTATCCTTCGCGCCACGCGCGCGAGCGCACCATGTCCCGTGCCGTCACCCAGTGATTGCGGATTTGTACCATGACCCGACGCTCCCCCGTCACAGTCTATCACGTGCCCAAAGGCGCGGCCAAGCGCTGCGCCGGGTCAAAGCGATTCGCGATTTTCGTGGACAGGTGGGGGATCGGCGCCCATTATCAGATGTGAACCGGGAGAGCGCGCATGACACTCGAGGTGATCAGTTCGGGGTTCGGACGCACCGGAACCAAGTCCCTCAAGGCCGCGCTGGAACGGCTCGGGTACGGCCCGTGCCATCACATGCACGAGGTGATGGACAATCCGCACCAGGTCGCGCATTGGCAAACGGTCGCTGCCGGGGGGTCGGTGGACTGGGCCGAGGTGTTCGAAGGCTACCGCTCACAGGTCGACTGGCCCGGCGCCCATGTATGGCGTGATCTGGCCGCGGCCTTCCCGCGGGCGAAGGTGGTTCATACGGTCCGCCCCGAACAGAAATGGTGGGCCAGTTTCGACCGCACCATAGGCAAACTCATGGCCCGCTACGAGGAGTTGCCGGTGCCGCCGCATATCCGCGACATGCTGGCCGCGTGGAACCGCCTTGCCGGAGAGCAGACCTTCGGCGGCGTGCTCGACAACCGCGACATGGCGCTGGCCGCGTATCGCCGCCGCGCCGAGGAGGTGCGCGCGGAGTTGCCCGCAGACCGCCTGCTCGTCTTCGACGTCGCCGAAGGGTGGGAGCCGCTCTGCGCCTTCCTTGGTGTCGACGTGCCGGACGAGTCCTTTCCGCACCACAACCTGCGTGCCGATTTCTGGGAGGTCTTGGGCGGCGAGCCCGTCTGACGTCCGGAGACGGCCACCCGGCCAGGAGCATCACGATGGCCCATCTGTCGTTCGAAAACCCTGTTTTTCTCTCCTACGCGATCGCCGCGGCGCTCATGGTGCTCAAGGTCATGGGGCAGGGCTGGATGACGGTCTACCGCATGATGAAAAGCGGCGCCGGGATGGTGACCCCAGAGGATCTGCGCCCCACGCCGCTGAACCGGTCGCCCCGGCCCGGACAGCTTGATCCCGACGACTATGTCGACCGGTCCCGGCGCATGCACCGCAACGATCTCGAGAACGTGCCCGCCTTCTGGGTGGCCGGGCTTCTGCTCGTCCTGTCGGGGCCGCCGCTATGGCTTGCAAACCTTCTGTTCTTCGGCTTCGTCGTGGCGCGGCTGGGCCATGGCTGGGCTTATCTCGCCGCCCGCAACCACGAGGTGCGTGCCACCTTCTACACAATCGGTTCCGTGATCGTGATCTTCATGGCGCTGTGGGTGCTTGTGTGCGCCCTCGCGTGAGCCTGCGCTTTGCCTTGCCACCCTGCGCCCCCTTTGCTTTAACCGGTCCGGCAACCCGCCGCCGGAGGCCCGCATGGTCGATATCGCCACCCGTGTCTGGAACCACAAATGGAAGATCGACCCGATCGTGCGGTCGCTGATCGACACGGATTTCTACAAGCTGCTGATGTGCCAGTCGGTCTTTCGCAACCGCCCGGACACCCAGGTTACCTTCCAGCTCATCAACCGCAACTCGGATGTGCGGCTGGCCGAGCTGGTGGACGAGGGCGAGCTGCGCGAACAGCTCGATCACATCCGCTCGCTCTCGCTCAGCCGCGGCGAAAGTACATGGATGCGCGGCAACACCTTCTACGGCAAGCGGCAGATGTTCACGCCCGAGTTCATGGACTGGTTCGAGGCGCTGCGCCTGCCGCCCTACCACCTGGAGGTGCGCGACGGGCAGTACGAACTCACCTTCGAGGGTGCGTGGCCCGAGGTCATGCTTTGGGAGATCCCGGCGCTCGCGGTGCTGATGGAGCTGCGCTCGCGCGCGGTGCTGCACGACATGAAGCGGTTCGAGCTGCAGGTGCTCTACGCCCGCGCCATGACCAAGCTGTGGGAAAAGGTCGAGCGCCTGCGCGGCGTGCCCGGCCTGCGCATCGCCGATTTCGGCACGCGGCGGCGCCATTCCTTCCTATGGCAGGATTGGTGCGTGCGCGCCATGTACGAGGGGCTGGGCGACAGCTTCGTCGGCACCTCCAACTGCCTGATCGCCAAGAACCGCGACCTCGAGGCGATCGGGACCAACGCGCACGAGCTGCCCATGGTCTACGCCGCGCTGGCCGACAGCGACGCGGAGCTGGCCCGCGCCCCTTATGACGTCCTGTCGGACTGGCACGAGGAGCATTCCGGCAACCTGCGCATCATCCTGCCCGACACCTTCGGCACGCGGAACTTCCTTGAAAACGCGCCCGACTGGCTGGCGGGCTGGACGGGCATCCGCATCGATTCCGGCGACCCGGTCGAGGGGGCCGAGACCGCGATCGAATGGTGGAAATCCCGCGGCGAGGACCCGCGCGAGAAAATGGTGATCTTCTCCGACGGGCTCGACGCGGACAAGATCATCGACCTGCACACCCGCTTTTTCGGCCGCTGCCGCCCGTCCTTCGGCTGGGGCACGCTGCTGACCAACGATTTCCGCGGGCTGACAGAGGATGACCGCCTCGCCCCCTTCAGCCTCGTCTGCAAGGCCGTCTCGGCCGAGGGCCGGCCAACGGTGAAGCTGTCGGACAACCCCAACAAGGCCATGGGGCCGGAAGGCGAGGTCGCGCGCTACAAGCGGGTCTTCGGAGTGGGCGAGCAGGAGGCGATGGAGGTGGAGGTTTGACGGCGTCCAGAACATAATTGACGCACGTACGCTTGCATGGCGGCTTGCAATTGTAAGGAGAATCGCCATGACAAGCGAATACAGTGCAAGTGCCCTGCTGCAGTTTCTAGAATACTCTTTGGACAAGGGGCTCGGTAAGAGCGAAACGACGAAAAGCCGAATTGCCTCTATCAAACGTATCGTCGACGCGGTGGGGGAAGATGAGCTTCGCGATGTTCGAGAAATCGACCCTGACCACATCATAGAGCGCTTCGATACCATAGAGGGCGCCAAATATAGTCCTGGTAGCTTGAATTCGTACAAGTCTCGCTTGAAGTCGGCTATCGGGGACTTCTTGCGCTATAAGGAAAATCCAACAGGGTATCGTCCCGCGCGTCAAAGAGTGCGCCGGACGCCTGGAGAGCAATCGTCAAGCGGTAGTGGCAATCGAGACAAAGACTCTGCTCTTCTGGATTTAGGCGCAACGACTGCATCAAGTATGGATCAATTGGAAGTTCCTGTACCAATAAGGCCGGACTGTATTGTACGAATAGCCGGGCTTCCACACGACCTCCGTCCCAACGAAGCGGCCAGAATGGCGAATGTTATAAATGCGATGGCTCTGGCGGAAGAATAGGCGCTCCCTTCCAAAAGGAGTTGCCTTCCGGGCATTGCCCGGGCAAGAGGCGCTGCTGGAGCCGGGACTCAAACCCGGAGTTCCAGCAGCCCATATCGTAACCATATCATAGCGGTGATTTTTCGCAACTCGACCAAATTCGCGTATTGCGGGCTTCAGCTCGCCAACCGGAGCCGGATCGGCGGTCACCCCGGCGGTTTTCGTCATGACGGCAGGTTCGCGCCCGGCCCCGAGGGTGGGCGCGGCGCCGCTTGGCGCGGTGTTCGTCGCGCGAGACGACGTTGCGGCACTTGGAAACCGTGGGCTGTTTCGCGCCCGCCCTGGGGGGCGGGGTCGGGCGCGAACCGGATCGCAAGCGATCCGGGGGCCGTCTGCCACCTGTCGCCCGCCTGATTTCAGCCGGTAAGATGGGGTTTCACCCCACCCCCTCACCCCTCCGGGTCCACCCGTCCCCTCAACGCCTTGACCTCGCCGTGCTTCTTCTTGCGCTCCACGCGCTTGCGTTTCTGGTTGGCCGACACTTTCGTCGGGATGCGGCGCTTGGGCCGCTCGGTGGCCTTTCGTACCAGCGCCGCCAGCCGCTCCCGCGCGATCTCTCGGTTGCGGGGCTGGCTGCGGGTGTCCTCGACCCGGATGACCACCGCGCCCTCCGTCGTCCAGCGCCGGCCGGCCAGCCGGCGCAGTCGGGTCTTGACCGGCTCGGGCAGGTTGGGCGAGCGCGCGGCCTCGAACCGCAGCTCGACCGCCGTCGACACCTTGTTCACGTTCTGCCCGCCGGGGCCGCCCGAGCGGGTGAACTGCTCTGTCAGTTCCCACTCCTCGATCGCGATCTGGTCGGTGATCCGGAGCATGGCCGGGCCTCCTGGCGGCTGTCGAAAACGGTGTCGCGGGCGCAAACAATCCGTGCAATTCGAAAGGGCCGCCCCTGTCACGGAGCGGCCCCCTAGAAGTTTGAGGAGGTGGCCGGTTAGGCGCACCAATTCGGGGCGTCAGACGCCCAGGGGCTGCCCTATGCGCGACCCTCCCGAACTGTTCCGGCACCTCTCTCCAATACCTCTATAGACACTGGACCACCTCCTTTCGCTTTGTTGACGTTGAGTTCAGCCTGCCACAGATTCCGTGGTTGTCAAAACAAAATGCTGGGGCGGGCGCGGATTTTTCCGCAGCATCTGGCGTCATTCGGATTGCAGGACCGACACGCACTGCCGCGGCAGGTCGGCCATGGTCAGCTCGCGCCGGGGGGCGGGGCGCGGCGCGTCGGGGTCCGGCGGCGGCGGGTTCAGGATGTTGTCCACCCATTCCTGCGCCTGCGCGCAGCCATCGCCCGGCGGCGGGGGGGACTGGTTCTCGCAGCCTCTCGCGCCGGCCGGGCATTTCAGCCGGACATGGAAGTGGTAGTGATGCCCCCACCACGGGCGAATCTTGCGCAGCCAGTCCCTGTCGCCCGTTTCCTCCTTGCACATCCGCACCTTGGCGCCGGGAAAAACGAAGATGCGCGCGGTGCGCGGATCTTTCGCGGCGGCCTTGATGATCTCGTGGTGCTGGCGTGTCCAGTTGCGATTGGTATAGGCGCCGTTGGCCCGCCTGAGCGATATCGAGGAGATGTTCTCGCGGGCGGCGCGGCTGAGGTTCAGCCGCTCGGGCGGCAGCATCCAGATGTCGGCGTCCAGCCCCATCTGGTGGCTGCGGTGCCCCGAAAGCATCGGCCCGCCGCGCGGCTGGCTGATATCGCCGACATACAGGCCTTTCCATCCCGGCTGCCTGGCGGCGGTTGCCGAGAGCTTCTGAATGAAATCGATCATCTCCGGGTGGCCCCAGTTGCGGTTGCGGCTGAGCCGCATGGCCTGCCAGGTCGGGCCGGTCTCGGGCAGTTGCACCGCCCCTGCGACGCATCCCTTGGCGTAGCTGCCGAAGGGGGTCGGGGCCTGTCTCGACTCGCCCGGTTTGGCCCCGAAAAGTGTCTTGGCGTGCACACCCTGCATGGCCGCTGGAATGTTCTGAGTCGAGATGATGGGCTCGGCGCTGTCACCCGTCGCCCGCGGTGCGGTGCTGCATCCTGCAAGTCCCAGCACCAGAAGGATCAGTGTGACCGGCCTGACCATGTGTGGCTGTCTCCTTCTGCGTCGACCCATCTTAGCAGGAGCAGACCCAGCAGGAAAAGCATTATCAGCGGCGACACCCCGAGCCGCGCGCTGCCCGAAAGCGTCGTCGCCAGCCCGATGAGGCCCGGCGCGATGAAGGCCGTGGCACGGCCCGACAGGCCGTACAGGCCGAAACTCTCGGTCGGGGCGGCGGGATCGGTGTGGCGCGCCATGAGTGACCGGCTCGCCGCCTGCAGCGTGCCGCCCAGCCCCCCGATCAGCACGCCGCAGCCAAAGAAGATGATATCGGGCACGGCCGATCCCTCGGCCAGGGGAATGCCGAAAACCTGTTCGCGGGTCATGCCCACGACCGTGACGCAGACGGCGATCAGGCCCCAGTTTGCCGCCACGACCACGGGCTTCGGCCCAAACCGTCGGTCAAGACGCCCGCCTGCCCAGCTGAAGACCGCGGCAGATATCACCCCGATGATCCCGAAGATGCCGACCGAGACGATCGACCAGTTCAGCACCAGCGCCGCGTAGGTTCCGCCGAAGCCGTAAAGGCCGTTGAGCGCATCACGGTAGAACATGGACGAGCCCAGATAGGCCGAGAGGCTGAGCCGCCGCCGCAGGCCCGTGACCGATTTGTGCAGCAGGCGGAGCGCATCGCCCACGCCGCGCCCCTGCCGCGCAGGGCCGGTGTCGCGCACCCACAGGAAATAGGGCACCATGAACACCGCGAACCACAGCGCCGCGAAGGGGCCGACGAAACGGGTGCCCTCGCGCGTTTGCGCGTCAAGGCCGAAAGGCAGCTCCAGCCCCAGCATGGTGCGTCCGCCCGGCCCCTCCATGAAAAAGGCCAGCATCAGGACGAGTGTCACCAGCCCGCCGAGATAGCCGAACGCGAAGCCGGAGCCCGAGATCGCGCCGACCTCGTCGGGCGTGCCGAGGGAAGGAAGCTGCGAATTGATGAAAATGAGTGCGTATTCGGCCCCGATGAACCCTATGCCGAACGCCGTCAGCGCCCACCACATGTTCGAACCGTCCGGCTGCGTCCACCAGATGCCCGTGGCCCCGGCGACGTACATGGCCGAAAATCCCAGTATCCAGGGCAGGCGCCGCCCGGCGGTGTCGGCCAGCGCCCCCATGAGCGGCGCGCCGAACCCGATGATCAGGCCGGTGACGGTCAGGCCCAGCGACCAAAGACTTTGTGCCCGGGCGTCCGCGGCGCTTTCGTCCAGCCCCGCGGACAGGTAATGTTCCGAGGCCACGGCGGCGAAGAACGGGCCGAAGACGAAGGTGACAAGCAGGGTATGATATGGCTGGCTGGCCCAGTCGAAGAAATACCAGCCCCATATGCGCTTGCGCATCGATACAGCCACCATGCCCGCCCCCTGTGATCTTGCGGGGTATGCCAGTCGGGCTTGCCGGCTGGCAAGTCAATCCTTGTGGCATTCCCGCATGGGCGGCCAGGGGCGTTTGGCATCCGCGCCGATCCAGGCCGTTACCCAGCCCGGCGCCTCGGGCGGTTCCGGGTCGACGCCCAGTGCGCGCGCGACCTCGCGGGGCGGGACGATCCCGCCTTTGCCGGTGACGGCCGAACGGTAGAGGATGTGGCTCGCGCACGCCCCGTCCATTTTCCACATCGCCTGTTCTATGTAGAAAAACCGGTCATCCCACCACACGGCGCGTGACCGCATCTCGACGGTATCGAACATGCGCACCCTGCGGCGATAGCGGACGCTGGCCCCGGCCATGGTCAGGCCCCACCGGTTGCGTCGCAGGGTTCCCGCCAGCCCCGTGCGCACCGCCAGGGGGATGCGCCCCAGGTCGTAAAGCGTCAGCGTGCGGCCGTTGTTGAGCTCCAACCACAGGTCGATGTCCCATGGCAGGCAGACATGACGTGACACGTGAGTGCCGGTGACCGGCAAGGGGTCGGATCGTCGGTGCTTCCACAACTGCCATGCCATGCGGATGAAGGGGTACATGCGCGTCGTCCTCCGTGTTCTTGCTGCCCTCCTCTGCCGCGCGCCGGGCCGGGTCAACCGCAACCCCGCGTCAGGCTTGCGCTTTTCAGCCCGCCCGCTTAGGTGTTGGACCGTCGCTGTCCGAGGAAGGTGCCGATGACGTCGCTGTTTCAGATCCTGATGCTGCTGCTGGACATCCTGTGGTTCTTCATCATCGCCCATGTGATCATGAGCTGGCTGATAAACTTTCAGGTATTGAACCTGCGCCAGCAGCTCGTGGCGCAGATCTGGTATGCGCTGAACCGGCTGCTGGAGCCGATATATCAGCCGATCCGCCGCATCCTGCCGCCCATGTCCGGTATCGACCTGGCACCGCTGGTGGCGCTGGTGGGCGTCTACGCCATACGCATCATCCTGATGAACAATGCGGCGGTGTTCTACTAAGCCGGGACTTGTGAACCGGGTCCCGGTGTGGAAGTGTTCGGAAAAGAGCAGTCATACCACATCTTGCGGGCCTTACATGCAAAACGCGGCAACGCTTCTGCACGATGTCTTCGGATTCGACGGTTTCCGCCCGGGACAGGCCGAGATCGTGGACACCGTCGCGCGGGGGCGTAACACGCTGGCCATCATGCCCACGGGCGGCGGAAAGTCGCTTTGCTACCAGCTGCCGGCGCTGATGCGCGGGGGCGTGACGCTGGTGATATCCCCCCTGATCGCCCTGATGCGCGACCAGGTGCGCGCGCTGCGCGCAGCGGGGGTAGAGGCCGGGGCGCTGACCTCCGCCAATACCGCGGACGAGACCCGCGAGGTCCGCGAGGGGCTGGAGGCCGGCCGGCTCAAGCTCCTCTACGTGGCGCCGGAGCGCCTGGCCGCCGGCTCGGCGAACGGGATGTTGCGGCGTGCCGGCGTGTCGCTCATCGCCGTGGACGAGGCGCATTGCGTTTCCCAGTGGGGGCACGATTTCAGGCCCGACTATCTGCGCATCGGCGAACTGCGCCGCGCGCTCGGTGTGCCGCTGGCCGCCTTTACCGCCACCGCCGACGCCGAGACCCGCGCCGAGATCGTCGAGAAACTCTTTGACGGGCAGGCGCCGGAGATATTCCTGCGCGGGTTCGACCGGCCCAACATCCATCTTGCCTTTGCCGAGAAGGACCGCCCGCGCGCGCAGGTGTCGGCTTTCGTCGCCGCGCGCAAGGGGCAGGCGGGAATCGTCTATTGCGGCACACGTGCCAAGACCGAAACGCTGGCGCAGGCCCTGCGGGATGACGGGCATGCCGCGGTGGCCTATCACGGCGGTATGGAGGCCGAGGCGCGCCGGTCGGTCGAGCATCGTTTCACCGCCGAGGACGGGCTGATCGTGGTCGCCACCGTCGCCTTCGGCATGGGCGTCGACAAGCCCGATATCCGCTGGGTCATGCATGCGGACCTGCCCAAATCGATCGAGTCCTATTACCAGGAAATCGGCCGGGCGGGCCGCGATGGCGCCCCGGCAGAGACGCTGACCCTCTTCGGTGCGGACGATATCCGCCTGCGCCGCAGCCAGATCGACGAGGGGCTCGCCCCGCCGGAGCGGCGCAGCGCCGATCATGCGCGGCTGAATGCACTTCTGGGTCTGGCCGAGGCGCTGACATGCCGGCGTTCCGCGCTTCTGGGCTATTTCGGCGAGACCGCGGCGCGGTGCGGCAACTGCGACCTGTGCGACTCCCCGCCCGAGACGCATGATGCCACCGAGGCGGTGCAAATGGCGCTTTCGGCGGCGCTGCGCACGGGCGAATCCTACGGCGCTGGCCACCTGATCGACGTGCTGACCGGCAATGAAACGGAAAAGGTGCGCGCGCGCGGTCACGAGCGGCTGCCAACCTTCGGCGTGGGCCGCGAAATGACGCGCCGCGGCTGGCAATCGGCGTTTCGCCAGATACTGGGCCGCGACCTGCTGCGCCCCGATCCCGAGCGTCATGGCGCGCTTCGTGTAACCGAGAAGGCGCATCCGGTCCTGCGCGGCGAAGAGCGCGTGACGCTGCGCCGCGACGCGCCGGCCAAGGCAACGCGCCGGCCCGCCGCCAAGGCCCTGGTGTCGGAGGAGGATGCGCCGCTGCTCTCCGCGCTCAAGGCCAAGCGCCGCGCCATCGCCGAGGCGGCCAGGATGCCCGCCTACATCGTTTTCAATGACCGCACGCTGATCGAGATGGCCGAGCGCCGGCCGCGCACCATGGACGAAATGGCCAGTGTGAGCGGCGTCGGCGCCAAGAAGCTCGAGCAATACGGTGCCGCGTTTCTGGAGGTGATCAACGGCGAGGCCGAGGCGATGCACCCAAAGAGGCGCAAGCTGGCGGGCCGCGAGGCGGGCACGCTCTATGACAGGCTGGCCGAGAAGCAGGCCGAGCTCGCCCGCGGGGCGGACGGTCTCGACAAGCCATTGAGCTGTTCCGCCGCCCTGTTGGCGCGTGTCGCGTCGTTGCGCCCGCGTGACCTGTCGGAAATGGCGCGCCTGTTGGGTGACAGACGGAATGAACGTTTCGGGGCCGCCTTTCTGGACGTCCTGCGCACGACGGACTAAGTCCCGGGCGACCGCGGATGAGAGGAGAACGCCATGCTTGTGGTGCTGTCGCCGGCCAAGAAGATGGACATGACCGTGGGCGACATGCCCGACGCGACCGAACCGCAATTCGCGGAGGACGCCAAGCAACTGGCCGAGGTGGCGCGGGGCCTGTCAGCGGGCGAGCTGCAGAAGCTCATGGGCATCAGCGACAAGCTTGCCCGGCTCAACGCGGACAGGTTCGCCGATTTCGGCACGATGGAGCGCGCATCGGCGGCGCTCGCCTTTGCCGGGGACACCTACCAGGGGCTGGAGGCGGGGTCGTTGGAGCCGGGCGAGATGGACTGGGCGCAGGAGCACCTGCGCATCCTCTCCGGGCTCTACGGCGTGTTGCGCCCGCGCGACGCCATCGAACCCTACCGGCTGGAAATGGGGAGCCGGCTGAGAACCGATCGCGGCAAGAATCTTTATGATTACTGGGGCGACCGGATCGCCCGGGCGCTGAAATCGCAGGCCGACGAGATCGGCACCGACACGCTGGTGAACTGCGCCAGCCAGGAATATTTCGGCGCGGTGGATACAGATGCGCTGGGCCTGCGGGTGATCACTCCCGTCTTCATGGAGGACAAGGCCGACGGACCAAGGATTGTCAGCTTCTATGCCAAGAAGGCGCGCGGCGCGATGGCCCGCTTCATCATTCAGCATAGGCTTATCGACCCGGCCAGCTTGTGTGATTTCGACACCGGCGGCTATGCCTACCGCCCCGAGCTGTCGGAGCCGGACAAGCCGGTGTTCGTGCGGGGCGCGGCACCGGCCTGACATCAAGGGTCAGGCTGGCGCACGGTCTGGCAGGGGCGGGCGCGCGCCGGGCGGACACGCCGCCGCGATCCGGGCCGCGATCTCGGCCTTTTTCAGGGGCTTTGTCAGGAAATGGTCCAGCCCTGCCGCGAGGATGGTCTCGCGTTCGGCATCCGTTGCATGTGCCGTCATGGCGATGATCGGCACCCGTGCGCCGCGCGTAGCCTCGAGCGACCTGATGCGGGCGGTGGCTTCCTTGCCGTCCATGCCCGGCATCGAGATGTCCATGAATACCACATCCGGCGCGAAGCTCTGGAACCGGCTGACCGCCTCTTTCCCGTCCGCGGCGAATTCGAGCTCGATGTCGAACGTCTTGACCATCTTGGAAAAGACCAGACGATTGGTCTTGTTGTCCTCGGCCGCGAGCACCCGCACGGCACGTTGGGCGCCGTTCGTGCCGTCCCCCCGCCCCGCGCCCGCGCCATGCTCGTGACACGGCAGGCTGCCGAGCGCGGCCAGAAGCGCGGCCCGCTGGACGGGGTGCGCCAGAACCGCGTGAACGTTTCGCCCCGGTGCGTCCCGTGCGCCTGCAACGGGATCGGCGGTCATCACGATGACCGGCGTTTCATTCCCCGCGTCCTGCAACGCATCCGCCAGCCGGAAACCGTCCAGCCCCTGCGCGTGATGCGCGGTCACGACGAGATCCGCGTCAGCCGCGGTGTCGCCCAGGGCCTGCAACGCCGACGGGGTGTCGGCCGTGCCGACGACCGTCAGCCCGAGAGCCCCGAGCTGTCTCTGCAGGATGGCACGGTTGGTGTTCTGGTCATCGACAACGAGGACCTTGCGCAGATGCGCCGACGGGCGGGTCGGGCCGGTGTCGGGGCACCCAGTCGTGGGAAGCGTGACGGTAAAACCAAAGGTCGATCCCGCGCCCTCCTCCGACTCAACCCATATCTCGCCCCCCATCAGCCTTACCAGGCGCTGTGAAATCGCCAGCCCCAGCCCGGTCCCCTCGAACTTGCGGTTCCTTGCGTCCTCGATCTGGTTGAACTCGCCGAATATGTGGCCGAGCTTGTCCGCGCCGATGCCGATGCCGGTATCCTCGACAGCGATGTGAAGCGTAACCTCCGACAGGTCGTCGGCGGGTACGCCCGTGGCCCGAACGATGATGTGGCCGCTTTCGGTGAATTTCATGGCGTTGCCCAGAAGGTTGGTCAGAACCTGCCGGATGCGCCCCGGGTCGCCCACGAATTGCCCCGGCAGGAAAAGGTCGTAATCCACCAGCAGGTCGAGCCCCTTGTCGCGCGCGTTGACCTGCATGAGCGTCACCAGTTCGTGGATGCAGCGCTCCAGGTCGAAGGGTTCGGGGTGAAGCGCCAGCTTTCCTGCCTCCATCTTGGAATAGTCGAGAATGTCGTTGATGATGACGAGAAGCGCCTCGCCAGAGCTCTTGACCGTTTCGACGTATAGCTTCTGCTCCTCGGAAAGCCGGGTTTCACGGAGCAACTCCGCCATCCCCACGATGCCGTTCATCGGGGTGCGGATCTCGTGGCTCATGTTGGCAAGGAAAGAGGATTTCGCGGCATTCGCGGCCTCGGCCTGGTGGCGGGCCTCCTTTAGCTCGCTTTCGTAGCGGATCGTGTCGGAGATGTTCAGCGCGAGGCTGACCATGTCGCCCCCGTGGCCGCGCTGGTCGATGAGCTTGATGTACTCGCCGTTCCACAGCCGGATTACCTCCGGCTCCGGCGCGGGGCCTTGCCAGCGGTCCAGCATTCTCTGGCGCCACGTGGCCGGAGGCGTGTCGCCGATATCGACGATTCCCTCTTCCGTGGCGATCCGCAGGATATCCCCGTAACAGATTCCGGGGCCAACCGCCTCGATCCCGTCGAACACGGCCAACCACGCATGGTTGGCGGCGATCATCCGGCCCTCGGCGTCGAAAAAGGCGAACCCGTCCTGGATCGTCTGGATCGAGTGCCACAGCCGGCGCTCGGCGATCTGGATCTTCTCGTTGGCCACCGTCAGGTCCGACTTGACGCGTTCGTTCTCGTCCCGGACGGTCCTGACCTCGGCGCGTGTCTCGACGATCTCTTCGGACAGCGCCATTGCATGCTGACCCAGCTTGCGGTTGGCGGCATGCAGTTCGGCCTGCTTCTGCTCCAGCCGCCGTTCCGCCGCTAGACGCGCACGGCGTTCCTGCGCCAGTTTCTCGGCGAGATTCATGAACCGGCCTCCGCCGCGCTGTCGATCGGATCGGCGCGCAGCATGACGTCATCCTTATGAAGAAGCTCTTAACCACGGCGCCAGCCTGCCCTTGGAATCGTTGTTTGTTGCCGGGGCTCGTGGCACCATCGTGTTGCAGTGCAGGAGAAGCACCAATGACACGTCTCGTCCTTTCCGCCATTCTTTTCCTCGGGCTCGTCGGTCCCGCCATGTCCCAGCCGCCCGTGCCCGAGCGGCGCCAGAGCGTCACGCTGGACACCGATTTCTATGGCGCGGACCTGCAGCCCATGTTCGACACGACGCGCGAGGCCTGCCGCAACGCCTGTTTCGCCGACCCCGATTGCAAGGCCTACACCTACAACACCCGTTCAAGCGCATGTTTCCCCAAGAGCGCGGTCGAGGAGACACAGCCATATGACGGGGCGGTTTCCGCGCGGCTTTTCCCGACGGACCCGCGCGTTCTGGCGCAGGCCCCGGCGCGCGCGGCTGAACTGGATTTTCTGACCGGGCAAGATATCGCACAGGCCCGAACGCTCGCGCTGGAAATCGGCGCGCGCCATCCCGGCGGTCAATGGGACGTCGCGGTGATGCAGGATGCCGCCCGCGCCCGGCAGGCGGAGGGGGATCACCTCAACGCGATGCGCTGGACAGGGGCGATCGTGGCGCGAACTGATGCCCCCGGACAATGGGTGGAATATGCCCGTCTGTCGATGCGCGTCCAGACGCAGGATGAGGCCGAGGCGCGGCGCAACGCCGCCCGCGCCATGCACGCGGCGGCCAACGCCTATCTGCGCGGGCTGACCGCGCCGGTGCGTATCAATGCGCTGATGCAGATGGCCGAGGCGCTGGAACGCGTGGGCCGCGGCCGCGACATGGTCAGCGCGCTCCGGCTGGCCGAAAGCATTCGACCACGTGCCGATGTGATGGCCGCGCTGGAGGATGCGGTACCCAAATACGGCTTCCGCATCACCGGGCACCGGGCCGACCATGAAAGCGCCAGCCCACGCATATGCGCCGAGTTCTCCGAGCCGTTGGTCAAGGCGGGGCTGGATTACACGCCCTATGTGCAGCTGCCGGACCCGGGCCTTGCCGTGTCGGCGGAAGAGCGCCAGCTCTGTATCGACGGTGTGGAACACGGAGAGCGTTACCGTGTGACATTCCGCGAGGGGTTGCCGGCGGCAAGCGACGAAACGCTCATCAAGGACGTCGAGATCGCGGTCTATGTCCGCGACCGCAGCCCGGAGGTTGCATTCCCCGGCCGCTCCTACGTCCTGCCGCGGGCGGCGGGCACCGCGCTGCCCATCGAGACCGTCAACCTCGACGAGGTTGAATTGATCCTGCGCCGCGTCAGCGACCGTAACCTGCTCCGCACCATTCAGGAGGACTTTTTCGCCCGGCCGCTCAGCTATTACGCCGAGCGCGAGTTCACCGAGGATATCGCCGAGGAGGTCTGGACCGGCACCGGCGAGGTGCAGAACCGGCTCAACCGCACGATGACCACGCGCCTGCCGCTCGGCGACGTGCTGGCAGACGAGGCACCGGGCATCTATACCCTGACCGCCCGCGTGCCCGGCCGCCGGCCCTACGAAGATCCCGGCGCCACCCAGTGGTTCGTCCTGACGGATCTTGGCCTCACCACGCTCGAGGGCACCGACGGGCTGCACGTCTTCGTGCGGGGCCTGTCGGATGCCGAGGCGCGGGAGGGAATCGAGCTGACCCTGCTGTCGCAAAGCAACCGCGAGCTGGCCACGCTCACCACCGACGCGCGGGGGCACGCGCGGTTCGCGCCGGGGCTGACACGCGGCACGGGCGCGGCCGCCCCGGCGATGGTGCTGGCACGGCAGGGCGAGGACGATCTTGCCTTCCTTTCCCTGACGGACCCGGCCTTCGACTTGTCCGATCGCGGGGTGGAGGGGCGTGCGCCCGCCCCCCCGGTCGACGTGTTTCTCGCCACCGACCGCGGCGCCTACCGCGCGGGCGAGGCGATTCATGCCACCGCCCTGGCCCGCGATGAAGTGGCCGATGCCGTGACCGGCCTGCCGCTCACCGCGATCCTGAAGCGGCCCGACGGCGTGGAGTATTCCCGGCACCTTTCGGCCAAGGACGCCGCCGGCGGCCATGTCTTCGAGATGCCGGTGGACGAAACCGCCCCGCGCGGGGCGTGGACGCTCCAGATCAAGGCCGACCCCGAGGCCGAGCCACTGGCGAGCGAGACGGTGCTGGTCGAGGATTTCCTGCCCGAGCGCATAGATTTCGACCTCGCGCTGCCCGACGCCCCGATCCGCCCCGGCGACGCGCCCCCGGTCGAGATCGCGGCACGCTACCTCTTCGGTGCACCGGGGGCGGGGCTGGAGGCCGAGGGCACGGTGCGTCTTTCCCCCAAGCGCCGGCTGGAACAGTTCCCGGGGTATGTCTTTGGCCGCCACGATGAACAGGTCTCTGCGCGGACGGAATATGTCGAGGGCGGCACAACCGGCGAGGATGGCATGCTGACGCTGGCCGCGAACATCCCGCGGGCCAAGGTGACGGACCGCCCCTACGAGGCGACGGTGCGGATCAGCGTGCGCGAGGGCTCGGGCCGCCCGGTGGAGCGCGAGGTGACGCGCATGCTGGCCCCTGCCGGGCCGATGATCGGTATCCGGCCGCAATTCGACGGGGTCGTGGCCGAGGGCGCGGAGGCCGCCTTTGACGTGATTGGCATAGGAGCGGATCTCGGCCCGCGGCCCATGCGCGTGAAATGGACACTGAACCGTATCGACACCCGCTACCAGTGGTACCGGGAATACGGCAACTGGAACTGGGAGCCGATCACCACCCGCGAGCGCGTCGCCACCGGCGAGATATCGCTGACCGGCGATCCGGCGACTGTCTCGGCGCCCGTGAAATGGGGGCATTACGAACTGGTCGTGGAGCGGGTCGATGGCGACTACATCGCGGCCTCGTCTGATTTTCACGCAGGCTGGTACGCGCCCGCCGACACCGCCACCACGCCCGACACGCTGGAGCTGTCGCTTGACAAGCCGGGGTATCGCCCCGGCGACACCGCCAATCTGCGCATCGTGCCGCGTTACACCGGTGTCGCGCTGGTCACCGTGATGTCGAACCGCGTGATCGACATGAAGGCGGTCGAGGTCAGCAAGGGCGAGAACATTATCCCGTTGCCGGTGACCGAGGAATGGGGCGCCGGTGCCTATGTCACCGCGCAGGTCATCCGCCCGATGGACGTGGCGGCGGGGCAGAACCCGGCGCGGTCGCTCGGGCTGTCCTATGCGAAACTCGACCCGGGCGACCGGCAGCTCGAGGTTGCCATCGACGCCCCCGAACGCGCGGAACCGCGCGGTGCGCTCGACATCGCGGTGGATGTCGACGGCCTGGCCGAGGGCGAAACCGGCTATGTCACGATCGCGGCCGTTGACGCCGGTATCCTGAACCTGACCGGGTTCGACAGCCCCGACCCGTCTGAGCACTATTTCGGCCAGCGCCGCCTCGGCGTCGAGATCCGCGACCTTTACGGCCGACTGATCGACGGGATGCAGGGGGCGGAAGGACGGGTGCGCTCCGGCGGTGACGCGGGCCGCCCCAGCTTCGAGTCGCCCCCGCCGCAGGACGAGCTGGTAGCTCAGTTCACCGGGCCGGTAAAGGTCGGTCCGGACGGAACGGCGCGGGCCAGCTTCGACATGCCCGACTTCAATGGCACCGTTCGCCTGATGGCCGTGGCGTGGTCGCCCCGCGCCGTCGGGCAGGCCGATCGTGACGTGCTGGTGCGCGACCCGGTGGTGGTCACCGCGTCGCTGCCGCGTTTCCTCGCCCCGGGCGACGAGAGCCGCCTGCTGCTGGAAATCGTCCATGCCGAGGGGCCAGCCGGGCGGATGGGCCTCGACGTGACGACGTCCGGGGGCCTCGGCTTCTCCGGCGCGGTGCCGTCCGGATTCGATCTTGGCGCACGGGAAAAGGCGGTGTTTCGCCTGCCGATCAGGGCGGACGAGGTGGGCGACCATGCGGTGCGCGTGGCGCTGACGACCCCGGATGGCAGACAACTGACCAAGTCATTGTCGCTTGGTGTGCGCGCGAACGACCCCGAGATCGCGACCACCCGGCGCTTCTCGCTCGGTGCGGGCAGCACCTTCACGCTCGGTGACGAGGTGTTCGCGAACCTGCGGCGGGGCACCGGCAGTGCCATTCTCTCGGCCGGTCCGCTGGCCCGTTTCGACGCACCGGGTCTGCTGAGCGCGCTCGACCGATTTCCCTATGGCTGCACCGAGCAGGTGACCTCGCAGGCGATGCCGCTTCTCTATTTCGGGCAGGTGGCCTCCGCGCTTGGCTTCGGCAACGCAAGCCGCATCGAAGAGCGGATCGGTCAGGCGGTGGCGCAGGTGCTCTCGCGCCAGTCGAGCGGCGGGGGTTTCGGCCTGTGGCGGGCCGGCTCGGGCGATTTCTGGCTGGACGCCTACGTGACCGATTTCCTGTCGCGGGCGCGGGCGCAGGGGCACGACGTGCCGGGCCGGGCCTTTTCCATGGCGATGGACAACCTGCGCAACCGGGTCAACTACGCCCCCGATTTCGACGACGGCGGCGAGGACGTAGCCTATGCGCTGATGGTCCTGGCGCGCGAGGGCGCGGCGCGCATGGGCAACCTGCGCTATTACGCCGATGTAAAGGCCGGGAATTTTGGCTCCCCGCTGGCGCTGGCGCAGCTTGGCGCGGCGCTGGCGCATTACGGGGACCAGACGCGGGCCGATCGCATGTTCGCCATGGCGATGCGCCGACTGACGGAGCAGACCGGCCCCGAGGCCCAGATCTGGCGCGCGGACTACGGCACTCGCTTGCGTGACCGGGCGGGTGTTCTGGCTCTGGCCGCCGAGGCGGGCAGTGATGCGATCGACATGTCCGGCCTTGCCGGCGCGCTTGCCGGTGCGGGGCCGGACATGTCGACCCAGGAACAGGCCTGGACCCTGCTGGCGGTGCGCGCATTGGTGGACGATCCCGCGCTGTCGGGGCTGGAGGTGAACGGCGAGCCGGTGTCGGGGCCCCTTGTGCGAAAGGTCGAGGCCGGCATGCCGGCACGGTCCGTTACCAATACCGCTGACCGGCCGGTGGACATCACCCTGACCACGCTCGGCGTGCCTGAAACCCCGCCCGAGGCCGGCGGCTACGGCTACGCGATCGACCGCAGTTACTACGACATGGACGGCGAGCCCGTGTCCCTCGACGCGGTGGAAACCGGCACGCGGCTGGTCGCGGTGCTGCGTGTCCGACCCTTCGAGGACGGCGCGGCGCGGCTCATCGTCGACGACCCGCTGCCGGCGGGGCTGGAGATCGACAACCCCAACCTGCTGCGCGCGGGCGACATCGCCGCGCTGGACTGGCTGGACCCGGCCGATGCGCGCCATACCGAGTTCCGCGCCGACCGGTTCGTTGCAGCGGTGGACTGGCGGTCGGACAAGGCGTTCCGGCTCGCCTATATCGTGCGCGCCGTCACGCCCGGCAGCTACCATCATCCCGCGGCCTCGGTCGAGGACATGTACCGCCCCCGCTACAGGGCCCGTTCGGCCACGGGGCGGATGCGCGTGACACGGTGACACCGCGCGGGCGCCATGGACGAAGGCGGGCGTGACCATGCTTGCACACGGCCGGCTTCTTGCGCTTGCCGCGGCGCTCTTTGCAGTGGCGCTGGCCCGTGACACGCTGGACGGCTGGATCGATGCGACGGTCCTGCCGCCGCTGGTTTCGGAAACCTCGGCGGAAATACGCGACCGGGACGGCAGACTGCTGAGGCTTTACACTGTCGAAGATGGCCGCTGGCGGCTGCGCGCCGCCCCCGAGGAGGTGGACCCGCTTTACCTCGAAATGCTCGTGGCCTACGAGGACAAGCGCTTCTATCGCCATGCGGGCGTGGACCCGTTGGCTTTGCTGCGTGCTGCGGGTCAGGCCCTGTGGAATGGCCGGATCGTATCGGGCGGCTCGACCCTCACCATGCAGGTGGCCCGCCTGCTGGAGGACAGCGGCACCGGCCGGTGGGCGGGCAAGATACGGCAGATGCGCGCGGCGCTGGCGCTGGAGCGGCGGCTCGGAAAGGACGAGATCCTGCGCCTCTACCTTGCCCGTGCCCCGTTCGGCGGAAACCTCGAAGGTGTGCGCGCGGCCACCCTCGCATGGTTCGGCAAGGAACCACGGCGCCTGACACCGGCCGAGGCCGCGCTGCTGGTGGCTCTGCCGCAATCGCCGGAGGCGCGCCGGCCCGACCGCGACACAAGCGCCGCCCGCGCCGCCCGCGACCGGGTGCTGGAGCGGTTGGGGCGGGCCGGGCTTCTGCCGCGCGATGACGTGCGCGCCGCCCTGTGACCTACGTGCGCAAAAAACCCAAGGGCTATGGGCGGGACGCGCGAATCGAGGGGGTC
>NZ_JBISDG010000006.1:0-114882 GCF_044472985.1 Roseovarius salis
CCCGCGCCGGGCAGGAGCTGGAGCGCCGCCCGCGGCACGCCGGCCTCGTGCATGAGCCGGACGGCGACATGCGCGATCAGCGGCGATTGTTCGGCCGGCTTGGCCAGCACGGCGTTGCCCGCCGCCAGCGCGGCCGCGATCTGCCCGGTGAAGATGGCCAGCGGGAAATTCCACGGCGAGATGCAGGTGAAGGTGCCCACGGGCGCGCCCTCGGGCGCGTTGGCGGCGTAGTAGCGCAGGAAATCCACAGCCTCGCGCAGCTCGGCCACCGAATCCAGCACCGACTTGCCGGCCTCGCGCGCGATGACGGCGAACAGCTCGCCGAAATTCTCCTCGTAGAGATCGGCCACGCTGCCGAGAATCCGCGCGCGCTCGGCGGCGGGAGCGTCCCAGACCCGGGCGGTTTCGATCGCCGTTTCGATGTCGGCATCGCTGGCGAAGGCCACCGTGCCGGGCCTGTCGGCCGGGTCCGCGGGGTTGGTGGCGTCATGCGGCGCCTGCGGGGCCGCTGTGCCGGCAAGGACCGGTCCTCCTTCCCATGCGTGCCTTGCAAACGGGCCGCGCGCGGCCTCGATGGCGTCGAGCGTGGGTTGATGCGTCAGGTCGAATCCCTGCGAGTTGCGCCGCTCCGGCAGGAAGAGCTCCGGTCCGGCGGGCAGCTTGGGCATTTCGTCGTGGATGGCCTCGAACGGGTCGCGCGCCACCACCTCCGGCGGCACGTCCTCGTCCACGATCTGGTTGACGAAGCTGGAATTGGCCCCGTTCTCGAGCAGGCGGCGCACGAGGTAGGCGAGCAGGTCGCGATGGGCCCCAACCGGCGCGTAGATGCGACAGCGGGTGCCCTCCGACTGCATGATCAGCCCGTGCAGCGAATCCCCCATGCCGTGCAGACGCTGGAACTCGTAGGCTGACTTGTCCTGCCCCATCTCCAGGATCGCGGCGGCGGTGTGCGCGTTGTGCGTGGCGAACTGCGGATAGATCCGGTCGGTCATGTTCAGCAGCTTGCGCGCGCAGGCGATATAGCAGACATCCGTCGCCGCCTTGGAGGTGAACACGGGAAAACCGTCGACGCCCTTGACCTGCGCCAGCTTGATCTCGGTGTCCCAGTAGGCGCCCTTGACCAGCCGTACCATGATCCGGCGATCCAGCCGCTGCGCGAGGTCATGGAGATAGTCGAGCACGTGTGGCGCCCGCTGGCCATAGGCCTGCACGACGACGCCGAAACCGTCCCACCCCGCGAGCGACGGCTCGCTCAGCGTCGCCTCGATCACGTCGAGCGACAGCGACAGGCGGTCGGCTTCCTCGGCGTCGATGTTGAGCCCCATGCCCGCCGACTTGGCGAGGATCGCGAGGCTGCGCAGCCGCGGCATCAGCACGTCCATGACCTGGTCGCGCTGCGCGACCTCGTAGCGGGGATGCAGCGCGGACAGCTTGACCGAGATGCCGGGGTTTTTCCGGGTGTCGGAGTCCTTGCACGCCGCCGATATGGCCGAGATCGCGCGGGAATAGGCAAGATGATAGCGGATCGCGTCGGCATCGGTGCGCGCGGCCTCGCCCAGCATGTCGTAGGAATAGGTATAACCCTTCTTCTCCATCCCCGCCGCGCGGCTCATCGCCGATTCGATGCTCTCGCCCAGCACGAACTGCCGGCCCATCTCCTTCATCGCGCGGCCCACGGCGGTGCGGATCACGGGCTCGCCCAGCCGTTTCATCGCCCCGCGCAACGCCTTGACCGGGCCCGGGTCGTCGTCCTTGAGCACCTTGCCTGTCAGCATGAGCGCCCATGTCGAGGCGTTCACCAGCGGCGAGGTGGAATGGCCCATGTGCTTGCCCCAGTCCGACGGCGCGATCTTGTCCTCGATCAGCGCGTCGATGGTCTCGGCGTCGGGCACGCGCAGAAGCGCCTCGGCGAGGCACATCAGCGCGATACCCTCTTCGGTCGACAGCCCGTATTCCGCGAGGAAGACCTCCATCAGGCCGGGGCTGGACTGGCTGCGGATGTCGCGGACGAGTTCCGCGCCGCGGCGGCAGATACGCGCACGGTCCTCTTCACCCAGGTCGGCCATCCGGACGAGCCGCTCAAGCGTTTCGCCCTCGTCGGCATAGGTGGCAAGGTCGATCAGGCGGCGAATGTCGCTGTCATAGGGCATGTCATGCTCCCCGGCAGAAGTTATTTTTGTCATTCTATCATTGCCAAACGGATCATTTTTCCCGAAAAATCACTGAAACTGGTCTATCGGACTTTTGAAACGGGTAAATGCGATGCAAAATGACGACTCGGATCTCGACCGTTTCGACCGGGCGATTCTGCGGGTTCTCGCCGGGGACGGGCGGATGTCCATCACCGACCTGTCCCGCGCCATCGGCCTGTCGAAGTCGCCCACGCAGGCCAGGCTGCGCCGGCTGGAGGCCGCCGGGATCATCACGGGCTACCGCGCGCTGGTCGACCCGATCCGGCTGGGCCATGACCACGTCAGCTTCGTCGAGGTGCGGCTTCACGACACCCGGGAAAAGGCACTGGCGGAGTTCAACGCCGCGGTCCTCAGGGTGCCGGAGATCGAACAGTGCCACATGATCGCGGGCAATTTCGATTACCTGATCAAGATCAGGACGCAGAGCATGACGGATTACCGGCGCATCCTCGCAGAGCATGTCTCGACGCTGCCGCACGTTGCAAACACCTCGACCTACGTGGCCATGGAGGCGGTCAAGGATAACGCTCTTCCTGACGTGATTTGATCCGTACGGCCAGAACGCTCTATCATTGGGTCATGAGACATGTTCTTGCCGTCACTCTTGCCGCCCTCTGGGCAGCCCCGACCAATGCCGGGGAATGTCCCCCCTTGCCCGACCGTTCGCAGGAACTCGCCGAGCTGATCGCCGCGGCCCGCGATGCACCCGATGCGCGGGCGGGCAGGCGGATATCGGATGAGATGTGGGAAATCTGGGCGGACGCCCCGGATGCATATGCGCAGGATCTGCTCGACGAGGGGATGACCCGGCGCGAGGCCCATGATTTCGCCGGGGCCATGGATGCGTTCGACGCGCTGGTCGAATACTGCCCGCATTACGCGGAAGGGTACAACCAGCGTGCCTTCGTCAATTTTCTCCGGCAGGACTACGAGGCGGCGCTGCCCGATCTCGACCGGACGCTGGAGCTGTCGCCGCGCCACGTCGCGGCCCTGACGGGCAAGGCGCTGACGCTGGCCGCGCTGGACCGCAAGGGCGAGGCGGCGCTGACGTTGCGCAAGGCGCTGGAGTTCAATCCGTGGCTGGGCGAGCGCCATCTGCTGCCCGTGCTGGAGGCGGCCGAGGAAGAGATCTGATGCGAACCGTCGCCGCAACAATGGCGTGACGGAAATTCCGCCCGTGCACGGCACCTGAGTTGTCCTTGCCGCCCGCAGAGGATAGGCATCGCAGCGCGTCGGCCGTGCGGGCGTGGTGGAACGGTAGACACATGGCACTTAAAATGCCTGGGCCGAAAGGCCGTGCCGGTTCGAGTCCGGCCGCCCGCACCAGACGTGTTTGACTTCTTGTACGGCGCGAACGGGTGCCCGGCGCGGCCCGGCCGTCAGAACGGCTTCCTCGCCGTATCACCGGCTTGTCGCCCCGGACGACCGGCGCAGCACGTACGAATCATGGGGTGATATGGCCCTCGGCGCAGCGAGGACCATGTGCAAGGTGACAACCGTCATACATGCATGTTTGCATGCACTCCCGTCGGGCCGAAAAGCCCCGGTCGATACAAATGTGTTCACGCTCCAACGGGCGAGCCGTTGTGCTTGCATGACCGGGAAAAAAGAGTTTGTCGGGAGAGTCGCTTTCGCATAAATCGGGTTTCGAAAGTCTCTTTGAAATGACAACCGTTGGCCATTATTGCGTCACGGGAATGATCCAGATGATATACTTGTTTTGGACTGATTTACTGTCTGGCGTGATCGAATTGCGCGCGAAAGCAGCCATTTGAAGCGAGTGTGCGCGCGCCCACGCCAAAAATGACAAGAGGGTTGAAATGAAGCGTAAGGTCACCAAGGCGATTTTTCCGGTTGCGGGGCTTGGTACACGGTTCCTGCCGGCGACGAAATCCGTGCCGAAGGAAATCATGACGCTGGTGGACCGTCCACTGATCCAGTACGCGATCGACGAGGCCCGGGCGGCTGGTATCACGGAGTTCATCTTCGTCACGTCGCGGGGCAAAAGCGCGCTCGAGGATTATTTCGATTCCACGCCACACCTTGAGAACGAACTTCGCAAGAAAAAGAAGACCGAGCTGCTTGACCTGCTGAAGTCCACCAACATGGACAGCGGCGCCATCGCCTATATCCGCCAGCAAAAGCCGATGGGGCTGGGGCACGCCGTGTGGTGCGCGCGCCGGCTGATCGCCAACGAACCCTTCGCGGTGATCCTGCCCGACGACGTGATCGCGGCCGAGAAGCCCTGCCTGCAACAGATGGTGGAAGCCTACCAGGAGACTGGCGGCAACATGGTGGCCGCGATGGAAGTGGCCGAAGACCAGACCGGCGCATACGGTGTTCTGGACGTCAAGGAGGATATGGGCGCGCTCGTCTCGGTCAACGGAATGGTCGAGAAACCGGCGCCCGGCGAGGCGCCGTCGAACCTCGCGGTCATCGGGCGCTACATTCTCACCCCCTCCACCATGAAGCGCCTCACGCGCATCAAGCAGGGGGCCGGGGGCGAGGTTCAGCTGACAGACGCCATTGCGCAGCAGGTGGACTCGGACGAGGGGGTGTATGGCCTCCGCTTCCGCGGGCAGCGTTTCGACTGTGGCTCCAAGGCCGGCTTCCTCAAGGCCACCGTGGCCTTTGGCCTTGCGCGGGAGGATCTGCGCGACGAGTTTTCCGGGTTCATCCAGGAAATGGCGGCGACCGAGCGGGCCGCGCAATAATTGCCACGTCGGCGCGGGCAATGCCGGTTGCCGGGCAGGCGCCGGCAGATGACTTGCGTCTTGACGTCCGACGCGCCATGGCATAGGCAGTTGCCGCGCCGGGCGGGCATGGTGAAATGGTATCACACGAGCCTTCCAAGCTCTTGGTGCGGGTTCGATTCCCGCTGCCCGCTCCAGCCGTTTCCTAATCAGAACATGTGAGCGCGTAACCCGCCGCGCGCTTCGTATGCTGCGGCAGCGCCTTTAGGGCGCCCGCGACTCGGTGGATGCAGAAGACCCGCGCTGTGTCAGCGGGGCGTATTGTGCCGCTTGCCCATGGCGGGCCTCTTGACCCTCTGCCACCCTGCGGTCAAGAAAGCTTTCGACGGATCAAGAGGACACGATATGGTGCGCAGGGCCGCTGCAGACTCCGAAAGGGAGGAACGGGCGAAGTCGAAGAGCGTTGGGGCGCTGGCCAATCTCTGGCCGTTCGTCCGGCCCTACCGGCTTCTCGCCGCCGCCGCGGCGCTGGCGTTGGTGCTGACGGCAGCGGTATCGCTCATCCTGCCGCTGGCGGTGCGGCGCGTGGTCGACAATTTCGACACCGAGGACGGTGCGATCCTCGACCAATATTTCATGGCGGCGATCGTGATCGCGGGGCTGCTGGCGCTCGGAACCGCGCTGCGCTACGCGCTTGTGACGCGCCTTGGCGAACGGGTGGTCGCGGACATCCGCAAGGCCCTGTTCGACCGCGTCATCGGCATGAGCCCGGCATTCTTTGAAACGGTCATGACGGGCGAGGTTCTCAGCCGCATCACGACGGACACGACGCTGATCCAGTCGGTGATCGGGTCATCCATTTCCATCGCGCTGCGTAACCTGCTGCTGTTTGCCGGCGGGCTGGTGCTCATGCTGATCACCTCGCCCAAGCTGACGCTGCTGGTCCTGCTGATCGTGCCGGTCATCATCGTCCCGATCCTGACGCTCGGCCGCCGGCTGCGGAAGCTGAGCCGCGAAAACCAGGACTGGATCGCCAACAGTTCCGGCAACGCGTCTGAGGCGCTGACGAGCGTGCAGACCGTGCAGGCCTTCACGCATGAGGAGGCGAGCCGCGCCCGCTTCGGCGATGTGACCGAACAGAGCTATGCGTCGGCCCGGCGGCGGATTTCCACACGCGCGCTGATGACCGCGATCGTCATCTTCATGGTGTTCACCGGCGTTGTCGGCGTGCTGTGGATCGGCGCGCGCGACGTGCGCGCCGGAGAGATGAGCGCCGGCATGCTGGTGCAGTTCGTGATCTACTCGGTCATGGTGGCCGGCGCGGTGGGGGCGCTTTCCGAGATCTGGGGGGAGTTGCAGCGCGCTGCCGGCGCGACGGAGCGGCTTGTCGAGTTACTGCGCGCCGATGACGCCGTGACGGATCCCGCCGATCCGCGCCCGGTTCCGGCCCCGGTGACCGGGGCGATCACGTTCGAGGATGTCCATTTCGCTTATCCCTCGCGCCGCGATATTCCCGCGCTTGACGGGCTGAGCCTGTCGATCACCCCGGGCGAAACGGTTGCCCTCGTCGGTCCCTCGGGCGCGGGCAAGACCACGATCATCCAGATGATCCTGCGCTTTTACGATCCCGATTCCGGGCAGGTCAAGCTGGACGGCGTGCCGCTGCGCGACATGTCGAGACAGCAGTTCCGCAAGGCGATGGCGCTCGTCCCGCAGGATCCGGTGATCTTTGCCGCCTCTGCGCGCGAGAACATCCGTTTCGGACGGCTCGATGCCACGGATGCCGAGGTGGAGCAGGCCGCGCGCGCCGCCGCCGCGCATGATTTCATCTCCGGCTTGCCGGAAGGCTACGACACCTATGTCGGGGAACGCGGCGTGATGCTGTCAGGTGGGCAGAAGCAGCGCATCGCCATCGCCCGGGCCATCCTGAGGGATGCGCCGGTGCTGCTGTTGGACGAGGCGACGTCGGCGCTGGACGCGGAAAGCGAGCGTGCCGTGCAGGAGGCGGTCGATGCCATGTCCAGAACCCGTACCACGATCATCGTGGCCCACCGGCTGGCCACCGTGAAGAAGGCGGACCGCATTATCGTGATGGACCAGGGGCGTATCGCCGCGGAGGGCACGCATGACAGCCTCGTGGCCGAGGACGGACTCTATGCGCGGCTTGCGCGGCTGCAGTTCACTGATGGGCGGGCAGCGTGACCCCTGTCACCCCCCGCCGCCGTCGCAGAACAGGTCGTAGACCACCTCGATCACCCGGCGTGGCCGCTCGTCGGCAAGGCTGTAATAGATCGTCTTGCCCTCGCGGCGGGGCACGACCAGCCCCTCGTTGCGCAAACGCGACAGCTGCTGGGACACGGCCGCCTGCCGGGCGGAGAGCAGGCGTTCCAACTCGGTGACGGATTTTTCGCCGGTCACGAGGTGGCACAGGATCATCAGCCGACCCTCATGGCTGATCGCCTTGAGGAAAGTCGCGGCCTCCTGTGCGTTCTCGGCCATGCGGGCCTGTTCTTCGGGGCTGAGGGTCTCGTCGAGGACGGGCAAGGGCATGACCGGCAATTCCAAACGGTATTTGTAAGGCAATATAGGCTTTTTGCCGCAAAGGCAAAGCCGATGCTGGCGCGGATGACGGATGGTCCCCCGCGTTGTTTCCGTTGGGCGTCAGGGCATGGTGCACGCATGTCCGCGCAGCGCGGTAAAATCCGGTGCGGCTCTTGCAGCGTCTGGGGCGCGGCACTAAGACTCCGTTAGCAGATGATCCGGTAGGGGTCGCACAATCAATCAGGCAGGCGGACCATGAACGATCCACACGAATTTTACATGAACACGCTCGTGCCCATGGTGGTCGAGCAGACCAGCCGGGGCGAGCGCGCCTACGACATTTTCTCGCGCCTGCTGAAAGAGCGCATCATATTCGTCAACGGCCCGGTCCATGACGGCATGTCCAGCCTCATCGTGGCGCAGCTGCTGCACCTGGAGGCGGAGAACCCGTCGAAAGAGATCAGCATGTACATCAACAGCCCCGGAGGCGTGGTGACAAGCGGGCTGTCTATCTATGACACCATGCAGTACATCAAGCCGGATGTCAGCACGCTGGTCATAGGCCAAGCGGCGAGCATGGGCTCGCTGCTGCTGACGGCGGGGGCGAAGGGTATGCGGTTCGCCCTGCCCAACAGCCGAATCATGGTGCACCAGCCCTCCGGCGGGTACCAGGGCCAGGCCACCGACATCATGATCCACGCCGAGGAAACGCTGAAACTCAAGCGGCGTTTGAACAACATCTACGTCAAGCATACCGGCCAGCCGCTCAAGAAGGTCGAGGACGCGCTGGAGCGCGACCATTTCATGGATCCCGAAGCGGCCAAGGAGTGGGGCCTGATAGACGAGATCGTGGAGAACCGGAACTCCGACAAGGACGAGCAGGGTTGACCGGGAACCTTGGCGACAAGCGGCCGAGGGGCCATTTTTCGCATTGAGGTGGTCACTGTGCTGTCCTAAGCTGACGCGGACAGGAACCAGCAGACGGTCGTGCGCGGCGTGGTGACATGGCGCGGCGCAGCCTGAAAGGGAACGAATGGCGACGAATTCAACCGGCGACAGCAAGAACACCCTTTACTGCAGCTTCTGCGGGAAAAGCCAACACGAGGTTCGGAAGCTGATTGCCGGGCCCACGGTATTCATCTGTGATGAATGCGTCGAGCTGTGCATGGACATCATCCGCGAAGAGACCAAGGGCGCCGGGCTGAAATCCAGCGAGGGCGTGCCGAGCCCGCGCGAGATCTGTGACGTGCTGGACGATTACGTGATCGGCCAGGCCATGGCCAAGCGCGTTCTGTCGGTGGCCGTCCACAACCACTACAAGCGGCTGGAGAACGCCGGCAAGAGCGAGATCGAGTTGCAGAAGTCGAACATTCTGCTGATCGGGCCGACAGGCTGCGGCAAGACCCTTCTTGCGCAGACGCTCGCGCGCATCCTCGACGTCCCGTTCACGATGGCCGATGCCACCACGCTGACCGAGGCGGGATATGTCGGCGAGGATGTCGAGAACATCATCCTCAAGCTGCTGCAGTCCAGCGAGTACAACGTGGAAAGGGCGCAGCGCGGTATCGTCTACATCGACGAGATCGACAAGATCACCCGCAAGTCCGAGAATCCCTCGATCACGCGCGACGTATCCGGCGAGGGGGTGCAGCAGGCTCTGCTGAAGATGATGGAGGGAACGGTTGCCAGCGTCCCGCCGCAGGGCGGGCGCAAGCATCCGCAGCAGGAATTCCTGCAGGTAGACACCACCAACATCCTGTTCATCGTTGGCGGGGCCTTCGCGGGGCTCGACAAGATCATCGCGCAGCGCGGCAAGGGCAGCGCGATGGGCTTCGGTGCGGATGTGCGCGGCGTGGACGAGCGCGGCATCGGCGAGGTCTTTGGCGATCTGGAGCCCGAGGATCTGCTGAAATTCGGCCTGATTCCCGAATTCGTCGGGCGGCTGCCGGTCATCGCCACGCTGGAGGACCTCGACGAGGATGCACTGGTGACCATCCTGACCCAGCCCAAGAACGCGCTGGTAAAGCAATACCAGCGGCTTTTCGAGCTGGAGGACGTGCAGCTGACCTTTACCGAGGACGCGCTGCTGGCCATCGCCAAGCGCGCCATCGCACGCAAGACGGGCGCGCGCGGCTTGCGTTCGATCCTGGAGGACATCCTGCTGGACACGATGTTCGACCTGCCCGGAATGGAAAACGTCGACGAGGTCGTGGTGAACGAGGAGGCCGTCACCTCTGACGCGCGGCCGCTGATGATCTATACCGATCAGGCCAAGGAAGGCACGAGCGCGGGCTGAGCCGGCGCCGTTCGGATTATCTGTCGGAAACGCCCGCCGCCGATGGCGGGCGTTTCAAGTTTGCGGGTCGCAGGGCCGGGCGCGCCCTGATCGCGAAGCCTGGCCTGTCACGTGATCCGCGGCCCGTGACCTGACAGCGGGCACTGGACCTTTGCCGATATTTGCGCCATATCGGGACCAGCGATGACCGGAGGATTTCATGGGTCTCATCAACACGCTTCTGCGCGCTGTCACGTGGTGGCACGGTGCCACGCTCAACACCCTGTTCTATACTTGGCGCAAGGGGGTCCGGGTCGGCGAGGACGAGCAGGGCAACGTGTTCTACCGTACGCATGACGACAAGAAACGCTGGGTGATCTTCAACGGCGAGGCGGAGGCAAGCCGCGTCAGCCCCGACTGGCACGGCTGGCTGCACTACACCTTCAAGGAGCCGCCGACGGACCAGCCATTGCGGCACAAGCCTTGGGAGCGTCCGCACGAGGAAAACCTCACCGGCACAGCGCTGGCCTACGCACCCGCGGGATCCATTCGGCGCGCCGACCCCGTGGAGCGGCACGATTACGAAGCATGGACCCCGGAATAATCAATCGACTGCAGGACGCCCAGCCATGACGACGGACCATACAACGGAGGTCATTGTCGGCGGTGCCGTGCTTGCGGTGGCGGTGGGGTTCCTGTTCTATGCCGGGCAGGTCACCGGGATGAGCGGCGGCCAGGAGGAATACGAACTCAGCGCCAGTTTCCGCAGCGCCGATGGCGTGACGGTCGGTACGGATGTCCGCATGGCCGGGGTCAAGATCGGCCGCGTGACCGACATCAACCTCGATCCCGAAACCTATCGTGCCGCGACGGTCTTTACCGTCCGCGACGGTATCGATGTGCCGGATGACAGCGCGGTGGCGGTTTCCTCCGAGGGCTTGCTGGGTGGCAATTACGTCGAGATCCTGCCGGGCGGATCGCCATTCTATTTCGAACCGGGGGACGAGATAGAGTTCACGCAGGGTTCCGTGAGCCTCGTCAGCCTGTTGATGAAATTCGTATCCGGCGACGAACAGGGCGAGGACAGTGGCCAATGACCGTTCGCCTAGCGGTCGTGCCCGCGGTGGTGCTCGGCCTGTCCGCGGGCATCGTTGCGGCGCAGCAGGGCGATGCGCTGGATGATGCCGTGTCGGAGGCGCTGAACCCGCCGGAGGCTCGGGAGCAGGACACCGGCGGCGTCAGGCAGGCCAGCGGCGCCGTGTTGCGGGGGCTCGACAAGGTCAATGCCGACGTGACCGACATGGAACTCGGAAGCGGCGAAACCGCCGGGTATGGTCGCCTTGACGTCCGTTTGCGGGAATGTCGTTACCCGGCAGGTGATCCGGCCGGCGATGCCTATGCGTTTGTCACCGTCCGCGACGGCGATAACGGCGAGGAGCTTTTCTCGGGCTGGATGATCGCCTCGTCGCCCGCGCTCAACGCGCTGGAGCATCCCCGTTACGATGTCTGGGTGCTGCGCTGCACCACCAGCGAGTGAGGATCGGTGTCGAACGGTTGGGCGGTTATCGACGCCGGCTTTTCCAACGCGTCGTGCAGAAGCGCGCGGTACCGGGCTCTGGACACCTCCACCCCGCCCAAACTGGCAAGATGCGGCGTGATGAACTGCGTGTCGAAGAGTTCGAAACCGCAGCGCGACAGGTGGCGCGTGAGAAAGGCCAACGCCATCTTTGAGGCATCGGTGCGCCGGGAGAACATGCTTTCGCCGAAAAAGGCCGATCCCAGCGTGACACCGTAAACACCGCCCGCAAGCTCCTCTCCCGTCCAGATCTCGATGGAATGCGCGTGTCCCGTCCGGTGCAAAGAGCAGTACAGGCGCGCGATCTCGGCGCTGATCCATGTTTCGGAGCGGTCCGCGCAGCCCTCGACCACGGCGTCGAAGGCCCGGTTCAGCGTCACGCCGTACCTCCCGCCGCGCAGCCGCCGCGCCAGTGAGCGCGAGATATGGAAGCTGTCCAGGGGCAGGATGCCGCGCCGGCGCGGATCGACCCAGAAAATCTCGGTATCCTCACGCGATTCGGCCATCGGGAAAATGCCCGAGGCGTACGCGCCGAGAAGCACCGCCGGCGTCAGGACGGGGTCCTGATCCTTCATGCAGGCCCCGGGGCCGGGACGCTCATCCGCGAAGGTTGGTTTCCAGCCATTTCTCCAGCCAGTGGATGTTGTAGTTGCCGGTCAGGATGTCCTCCTCCTGCAACAGGGCATGGAAGAGCGGCACGGTCGTGTCGACGCCGTCCACGATCAACTCGCCCAGGGCGCGTGCCAGACGCGAGAGCGCGGCGGGCCGGTCCCTGCCGCTGACAATCAGCTTGGCAATCAACGAGTCGTAGTAAGGCGGGATCGCGTATCCGTCGTAGAGCGCGGAATCCATCCGCACACCAAGCCCACCCGGCGCATGGAACTGGGTGATGCGGCCCGGGCGGGGCGAGAACTCGGGCAGCTTTTCGGCGTTGATCCGAACCTCGATGGCATGGCCGTTGATTTCCAGATCCTCCTGGCTGAAGGACATGGGCAGGCCTTCGGCCACGCGGATTTGCTCATGCACGAGATCCACGCCGAACACGGCCTCGGTAACCGGGTGCTCGACCTGCAGGCGGGTGTTCATCTCGATGAAATAGAATTCGCCGTCCTCGTAGAGGAATTCGATCGTGCCCGCGCCGGCATAGTTGATCGCGGCTGCGGCGTCGGCGCAAATCCTGCCAATGCGCGCGCGCTCATCGGCGGATATGCTGGGGCCGGGCGCCTCTTCCAGTACCTTCTGGTGGCGCCGCTGGAGGGAGCAGTCGCGCTCTCCCAGGTGGACGGCGCGCCCCTTGCCGTCTCCGAAAACCTGGATTTCGATATGGCGCGGCGTCGTGAGGTATTTCTCGATATACACCTCGTCATTGCCGAAGGCCGCCTTGGCCTCGGACCGGGCGGTGAGGAAGGCGCGTTCCAGCTCCTCGCCGGACTGCGCCACTTTCATGCCGCGGCCGCCGCCGCCGGCGGTGGCCTTGACGATCACCGGGTACCCGATCTCGTCGCCCAGCTTGCGGGCGGCGGTCACGTCGGCGACCCCGCCCTCGGAGCCCGGCACGCAGGGCACGCCGAGTTTCTTCATCGTTTCCTTGGCAGCGATCTTGTCGCCCATCACGCGGATATGCTCGGCCGTGGGGCCGATGAAGGTCAGGTCATGGTCCTCGACGATCTGGACGAAATTGGCGTTCTCGGAAAGAAAACCGTAGCCGGGATGGATCGCCTGCGCACCGGTGACCTCGCAGGCGGCGATGATCGAGGGAATCGACAGGTAGCTGTCGGTCGAGGGAGGCGGGCCGATGCAGACGGACTCGTCGGCCATGCGCACATGCATCGCGTCGGCATCGGCCGTCGAGTGGACCGCGACGGAGCGGATGCCCATCTCGCGGGCGGCGCGTATGACGCGGAGGGCGATCTCGCCCCGGTTGGCCACAAGGATCTTGTCGAACATGTGTCGCGCCTCACTCGATGATGACGAGCGGCGCGCCGAACTCGACCGCGGCGCCGTCTTCGACGAGTATCCGCTTGACGGTGCCACTGCGCGGCGCAGGGATATGGTTCATTGTCTTCATGGCTTCGACGATCAGCAGGGTATCGCCCTCGGCGACATTTTCCCCGATGGATACAAAGGGGGGCGCGCCGGGCTCCGCCTGCATGTAGACGGTTCCAACCATCGGCGACGTCACCGCGCCGGGATGGCTGGCGGGGTCCTCGACGCTTTCGGCGTCCATGGCCGCGGGGGTGTCGCTCGCCGCGGCAGCGGGGGCTGCAGGGGGGGGGGTGCCGGGGGCCGCGGGGGACGGCACGGAGGCGTAGGCGGCCACCTCCTGCTTGCGGCTGACGCGCACGTTCAGGCTATCGTTGTCGCCATAGTCGCGCTTGACGTGCAGCTCGGTCAGTTCGTTGTCATTGAGAAGTTCCGCAAGCGCGCGGATGAAGGCCGCATCGTCATCATGTGTTTTGTTCGGCATTTCTGTCCTCGACCAGCAGCGACGGTTCGTCGCGTTGCATGATTTTCGCCGCTTATAGGGTAAGGCGGCCGGTTAGAAAAGCGGTCCGTTTGACCCACAGGTGGGGGGCGGCGCGGGCAAATGCGAGGGTCGGGGCGCAAATCGGTCCGGGGTGCGGCGCGATGTCCCGCCGGTTTACAGCGGCATGCCCGAAAGCTTCGCCACCAGTTCGGCCAGCTTGCGGGCCTGGAACTTGTCCAGCAGGCGTGCACGGTAGACCTCGACCGTGCGATAGGAAAGGCCCAGCTCCTGCCCGATCTCCTTGGAAGTGAGGCCGCGGCAGGTGAGGATCGCGACCTCGCGTTCGCGCTGTGTCAACGTCGCGACCGGGCGTTCATCGGACAGGTCCGTGAACGACCAGATGCCGCGCGCAAAGGGGGTTTCCGGCGTGAGCGACTGTCCCCGCACACGACACCAGAACAGCGTGCCGTCGCGGCGTTTCATCACGCGTTCGTCGTGATAGGTGCCGGTTGCTTGCATCGCCCTCAGGCCGCGCTCGCCGATGCGGCGGTATTCCTCGATCGAGGGGTAGTAGCAGGCCAGCGGAACGTCGGTGTAATCGCGGGGTGTGTCGCCGAATATGGCGGCGAACCGGCGGTTGCACCGGCGGATGATACGGTTTTCCAGCACCGCCAGCCCGACAGGCGCGTGGTCGAAGGCAAGTTCCCCGAACTGCATGCCACCCTTATGCCCCAGCTTGCAGGGCGCGGGAATCGGAAAATCCGCCGGGGCCGGCAAGGCCCCGGCGAGGCGCGTCTATTCCCACTCCATCTGCTCGTAGACGCGGCCGGCGTTCTTGGTCGCGAGTTCCTCGAACGTGTCGAGGTGAGCGTAAGGGGACTGGTCCACGTAATAGGCGTCTGCAAGGTCGCCGCCCTCGTCGAGATGCTCGCGGATCTTGCCGCGCAGGTAGACAAGGTAGTCACGGGTGTAGCGCCGCACCTGCGCCATGTTGGTTGGGTGTCCGTGGCCCGGAATGACATAGGTGGCGTTCAGCGCCTCGAACTCGTTTTCCCATGTCTCCAGCCAGTCGCGGGTGTAGGTGTGCTGGAAGATCGGCAGCAATCTCTCGTGAAACGCCATGTCGCCCGAGATGACGAGGCTCTGCTCAGGCAGCCAGACGACGATGTCGCCGGGGCTGTGCGCGGGGCCGAGATAGCGCGCCTCGATACGGAACCCGCCCATCTCGACGATGTATTCGTCGGAAAAGGTTTCCGTCGGACCCTGCACGGTCGTGCCCTCGGCCTTGTCGCGGTTGTAGCGCTTCATGCCTTCCAGAACCGAGCCGCCATATTCCTCGATCTCGTGCGCGGCATCCTCGTGCGCGACGATTGGCACGCCCTGCTCGGCCCAGTAGGAATTGCCCAGCATCGCATGGCCCTGGCCGTTCTCGTTGAAAACCAGCTTCACCGGCTGGTCGGTGATCCCTTTGATCTCTTCGTGCAGCGCCTTGGCCAATCCGTACGCCGCCCCGCCGTTGACGACGACCACGCCCTCGCCGGTGACGATGAAGCTGAGGTTGTTGTTGTGGCCCGAGTTTTCATAGGTCGGTGGCGCGGTGGCGCCGATGGCCGACCAGACACCGGGTATGAATTCCACCGGCTTGTCGTAGAGCATGGAGCCGGGATACTTGTCGGCGATGTCCTCGCTGGCCGTGGCGGCCGTGGCAATCAACAGCATCGCGGTCAGGAAAACGCCCTTCATTCCATGTCCTCCGTCACGAACCGATAGGCATCGCCCTTGCGCTCCACCCGGCCAGTACCGCCGCCGGGCAGGTGGAAGCCGATGATGCGCATGTTGTCCGCGGCCATCTTGTCCAGCAGGCTCTGGCGGGTTCTCGCCCCCATCTCGGGGTCCTGGTCGGAGCCGCTCGGCCAGTCGGGCCGCTCGAAATTGACATGCGCGTTGGTGACGGCGTCGCCCACGACCAGCACCGGTGCGCCGCCGGTCGCGACCTCGAAGGACATGTGCCCCGGCGTATGGCCGCCCGTGGCGTGTGCCATGACACCCGGCACCACCTCGTCACCATCGGTGAAAAAGCTCGTGCGCTCCGCGATGGCCTCCAGCCGCCGGCCGGCCCCGACGGCAAAGGCCGCGCGCGCCTCGCCGATGGTGTCCACCGTCTCCGGGTCGGACCAGTAATCCCATTCGGCCTGACCGAAATGATAGGCCGCCTCGTAAAAGGTCAGCTCGTCGAAATCATCGAGCACGCCCCACAGGTGGTCGGGATGGCCGTGCGTGAACACGACGTCGGTCACCTCCTCTGGCGCGATCTCCATTTCGTATAGCGTGTTCACCAGCTCGCCGGCGGTGGGCATGAAGGTCGGGCCGGAGCCGGCATCGAACAGCACCGTGCGGTCGCCGTCGCGCATGACGGTGACGTTGCAGGGCGGCTGCACCTCGTCGCGGGAGACGCCATGCTCGGACAGGATCTCGGCAAGTTGCTCCTCGGGCAGACCGTCAAAGACGAAATCGCCCGGCAGGACGAGGTTGCCGTCGCTTGCCGTCATCACCTCGCGCCCGCTGCCCGAGGCGATGACACGCCCCCCGGTGACGCCCAGTCCCGCGGTCAGCCCCGCGGCGCCCATGGCCTTCAGAATCTGCCTTCGCGTGCTGCGCATGGCTTTCTCCTCCCCGATATATTCGCTCACTTGAATACATTACGCGGGGTGGTGGGCCCATGCAACAGCCATGGCCATGGAACGGTCAGTCCAGCCGGCGCGTCATCGGGCTGCGCGTGACCGGCCAGCGCCCGGCGCGCAAACCGCCTGATCCGTCCGAGATGACGTAGCTCTGTCCGGCGTAATAGCGCAGCGCGGCGAGCCCCCCGGTGATCCTCGGCGCTTCGCCCGCGGCGAACAACCAAAGGCGGCCTTGCGGATCGCGTTCCGCCCACGCCCGGATTTGCCCTGCCGTGGCGGTGTCCGGCGGTGCGTTGCCGAAGGCCGCGGCGCGTGTGTCGAGGACCTTGTCCAGTGGCCCCACAAGGATGGTCGCGCTGCCGCCCGGTGCCAGCGCATCCGGGGATGTTGCCGTCGGCACCGTCGCGTCCGGAACAGCCTTGGCAAGTTCGCGCGCGGCATCCTCGTAGCCGGGGAACGCCGCGAGGGTCGGCGCGTCGGCTTTCAGGACGTCGCCAAGGGTCACGGGCAGTTCGCCCCCCAGCAAGACGCGCGCAACGTCGAAACCGGGGTCCACCGCCACGGAGACAGGCCTTTCATCCCGCTTGATCACGAAGTCGCGGCGCGTTGTCTCGAGTTGCAGGGTTTCTGTCGTGGCCCCTGCCGTGGTGGTTATCCTAACCGGCAGGTCGAGTGCGTAGGGCGGCGTGTCCTGCGCGAGTTGCAGGGTCACGGTATAACCGTTGCCGCTGCGTGCCGCGCCTGCGGCGACAAGCTCGACCCGCGGCAGGCCGGGTCTGTCCAGCCATTGTTCGAAGAATTGTCCGAGGTCCCGGCCCGAGACTTGTTCGAACGCGGCGCGCAGGTCGCCCCACCCCGCAATCCCGCCGCGTTGATCGGCATAAAACCTTTGCAGGCCGGCATCGAACAACCGTGGCCCAAGGTCGTTTTTCAGCATGTGGAACAACATCGCCGCCTTGCCGTAACCGACCGACTGGTTCTGCCGGTGCCCCGCGGAGACGAAATCGCGCAGGGTTTTTCCGTCCTTGTCGCCAAGCGCCGTCAAGGCGGTCAGCCAGTCCCGGCGCATCGCTCGGGCCGCCGTCGGGCCGGCCTCCTCCGCAAGCGCATGATCGGCTTGATAGCTCGTCAGCCCCTCGGCCCAGTTGCCGCGGGCGTAATCCACGCCGACGGCGTTGCCCCACCATCCGTGCAGGACCTCGTGCGCCAGAGAACGGCCAAGCATGTAGGGATGCCCAAGGATGCGTTCGCTGACATAGGTCATGCCCGCCAGCCCGTAGCCGACCGGCACGGGGGCCGAAACGATGTTGAATCCGTCATAGGCGTATTCGCCGATCCGCGCCGTGTAGCGCGACAAGTATCTTCCCGCCGCGTCAAGGTAATCCTGCGCGACATCTTCGTGCACGTCCGGAAAATAGGTCCTCATGACGGTATCGCCGGTGCGCGCCTGCGATACCTTGTACGGGCCGAAGAACACGGCAAGGCCGCGCAACGGCCCAACCGGGGCGAAAGTGGCCGTATAGGTGCCGTCCCGCACGGTTTCCGACAAGAGTTTGGCGTTGGCGACGGCCCGGTGGCTGTGGGGTACGGACAACCGCACGCGCGCCTCCGCGTGTTGCGCGGGCAACCAGGCCAGCATGTCGAAGGCAAACGCGCCGGCCGTGGCGGCGCCGCGCATCCGGTTGCCCGCCTTTATCGGGGGCAAGCGCCCGCTCAGGGTCAGCGTATCGGCGCGCCCGTCTTCCAACGGCGACAGCCACGCGGGCGGGGCTATGTCCTCCTTGTCGGCCAGTTGGCGCGGCATGGACAACGTGATTTCGCGTGAGCCGGGGGCGTAGGTGATACCGATCTCCCGGTCCGAGGCGTCCGCATGGGCGGAACCCACGCAAAACAACAGCGCGACAACCGCGACGAGGCGGCGAAGCTGGTAGGCATGCAGCATGAAAACCTCAGTGTCCGGTGCACCGGAGATAGGCCGCGCGCGGCGCCGAGCAAGCGCGCGCTGTCGCGCGCCGGCGGCACGATGCTGCGGATTTTGGTTGAATATTCATTCAATGGGCGCGTAGAGTGGCGTTAAATCGGCAAGGTTCACAGACCTTCTGTCCTGCGGGCGGCGTTTGCGCCGGCAGGGCGTGGTCATCTTGCCGAACAAGACAGAACAGGGGGAAATGATGAACGAATTCGCGAACACCGGTCACAACGCCGCGCTGGACATGATCGAGGACTCCGACCGGGCGCACCACCTGCACCCTTGGGATCACATGGGATCATGGAAGCAGGGTGAGCGTTTCGTCGTGACCCATGCCGAGGGCATACATCTCTACGACGCTTCCGGCCGCAAGCTGATCGATGGACCGGCCGGGATGTGGAACGTCCAGATTGGCTATGGCCGCAAGGAAATGGCGGATGCCATCGCGCATCAGGTGATGGAGCTGCCTTATGTGTCGCCGTGGTCGGTCACGACCTCGCCCGCGGCCCGCCTTGCCGAGAAGGTGGCCGAACTCGCGCCGGGGCCTCTCAACACGGTAATGTTCACCACCGGCGGCTCCACGGCCGTCGATACCGCGTTGCGGACGATGCACTTTCTGAACAACCGCCTCGGCCGGCCCGAGAAGAAAAAGGTCATCGCGCGCGAAAAAGGGTATCACGGCTCCACCTACCTTGCGGCCAGCGTTACCGGCAAGGAACGCGACAAGAGCTGGTTCGACTTCGAGGAAAGGCTGGTGCATTTCCTGCCGGACGTGAACCCCTATATCCGGCCCGACGGCATGACCGAGGCGGAATGGTGCGATGCCAAGGTGGCGGATCTCGAGCGCGCCATCGAGGAGATCGGTGCCGACAAGATCGGGGCCTTCATCGCCGAACCCATCCTGTGCTCGGGCGGCGTGATCATCCCCCCGGAGGGCTATCACCGCCGCACGCTGGAGCTGTGCCGAAAGCACGATATCCTCTACATCTCCGACGAGGTGGTTACGGGGTTCGGCAGGCTCGGGCACTGGTTCGCCTCAGAAGAGGTGTTCGGGATCGAGCCCGACATGATCACCTGCGCCAAGGGAATCACCTCGGGCTACCTGCCGCTCGGGGCGTGCATCATTTCCGACCGCGTGATGGACCGGATGACCGGCGCGGATCACGATGTCCTGTTTCCCAACGGGTACACATATTCGGCACATCCGGTCTGCTGTGCGGCAGCACTTAAGAACATCGAGATCATGGAGCAGGAAAACCTGCTGGACCACGTGCAGGAGGTCACGCCGCATTTCCTCGAACGGCTGACGGCGCTGGAATCCTCGCCGATCATCGGCGACGCCCGCGGCATGGGGCTCCTGGGGTGTCTCGAGGGGCTGACCGACGGGCGCGACACGCCGCTCAGCGTTCAGCGCACGCTGGGCGAACGGCTGGACGCCGCATGCGAGGCGCGCGGCCTGATCGTGCGCCCGCTCATCAACATGTGCGTCTTCTCGCCGCCGCTGACCATCAGCCGCGACGAGATCGACCGCATGTTCGATATCCTCGAGGACGCCATCAAGGAGGTCGCGGCGGATTTCGCATAGCGCGACCATCCCCCGGGGCCCGGGCGCCGCGTTACCCGCGGCGCTGGCGGGGGTCCCCGGCCCCCGCTATCCCGTCGGCGTGCAATTCGCCACCAACAGGCGCGTGCCCGCCTGCGTTTGCCAGCCGACCGTGTGCCCGGCCGGCAGGTAGGCCGTCTCGCCAGCGCCGAACACCTGCTCCGCCCCGTCGGCGGAGAGGGTCAGTCGCCCTTCCAGCACGTGGATCAGCCGGTTTTCCGTGACCGGTGCGGCGGGCAGGGTCGTCGCTGCCCAATGGGCGACTCCCACCTGCATGGATCCCGTCGCGTTGACGAAATCCAACCGTTGGGTGGCCACCTCCTCGCCCGTTTCGCGGGGGGCGAGATCGGGCACCGTGATGCGGTGCAGCGACGGGTTGTTGCCCGTCGCGGGAACAGGGCCGTCAAGGATCATGAAAACCTTTCGCAGATAGCCGTCCTGCTTCCACTGGCATTCGAACCCCTTGGGAATGATGAAGGCGTCGCCCTCGGTCAGTTCGACATCCTTGCCGTCCGGCAGCCCCATGACGAGCGACCCCTCCAGCAGGATCATCAGTTCGTCCACGGGATAGGGGGCCATGTGCTCGGTCTGGGCCGTGCAGTCCCAGACACCGGCGAGATATCCCGCATCCGGCTGCTCGTGATAGATATGCCCGCGCTGAACGGGTTCGCCGGACACGAGATCGGCGGGATCGATACGGTCCCATTCCACAAGGCCCGTGTCGGCGGGGCCATGCGGCTCGAAGCGGATGATGGCTGGCGTGTCGGTCATTTTCATGCTCCTTCTCGGTTGCGTCGCTGGGCGCGGTACGGGCGCCTCCTCCCAGCACAGGAAGACGGAATTCGTGATGCGCCGATGCATCTGCAGGTGGCTTGCCGTTGCCGGGCGCAGGCTGCGCTGGATATGGGCGTAGGCCGCATCGAGCTGGGCGCGATCACGAAAGTCCAGCGTCGTGAAATACTGCTGCTCACGGCCGTCATCGGTGTCCATCGGCGTGTCGGCGACGCGTCGGCCGACGGGGCCAGCCCCGATGATCAGCCCCGCCGCGCGCAGTTTCGCGACGAAGAGGTCGTAGGCGGCGCGGAAACGGCTCTCGTCCTCGCCCGGCCGCAGGTCGAAGGATGACAGCATCCGAATCATATCGCCGCCCCCACGCGCAGCCCGTCGAGCACCGCTTCCTCGACCGTGCGGGGGGCAAGGCAATCGCCCACGAGGTGCAGCGCCCCGTCCCATGACTGCATCGCATCGGCGAGCCCGGTTTCCGCGCCGTGGCCCAGCGCCGTGACCAGCGTATCGACGGCCTCCAGCACCACGGCCTCGCCGCTGAGCACGTGCTGGAAATAGGCATCCTCGCCATCCGCCCCGTAAAGCCGAAGATAGGGCCGGATTTCGACGCCCAGCCGGTGCAGGTCGCCCAGCCACTTGTCACGTGCGTATTGCGGGATCGTATGGCCCGCCGTCACCCCGTTCACCGCCAGCCGCACATGACATCCCTCGCGCGCCAGCCGCTCGGCCAGCCCCAGCCCGATCCAGTCTGCCTGTGCGTCCGCGATGACCGCCCTCGGTCCCACTTTCGCGGTGCCCTCCAGCACCTGCCACGCGTCGACGATATGGGCCTCCTCCGCGCCGGGAATCGCGGGCCGCCGCGGGCGGGCCCCGGTCGCCAGAACGACCGCGTCGGGGCCGTCCCGCGCGATGTGGTCCGCGTCGATCGGGCTGTTCAGCCGCAGCGTCACGCCCGCCTGTTCCGCCTCGCACGACAGGTTGGTGGTCACGCCGCCGAACTCCGCCCGCCCGGGCAGAAGCTGGGCCAGCGCCACCTGCCCGCCGAGCGCCGGACCTTTCTCATGCAGGGTCACGTCATGCCCGCGCGCTGCGGCGACGGCCGCGGCCTTGAGCCCTGCCGGCCCGCCGCCGACGACCGTCACTCGTTGCCGCCGCCCGGCCGGCCGCAGCGCGCCGTAGTCCCGTTCGCGCCCGGTTTCCGGCCGCTGGATGCAGGACACCGGGTGGCCGTTCAGCATGTGCCCGATGCAGGCCTGGTTGCAGGCCACGCAGGCGCGGATATCGTCAAACCGCCCGGCTTCGGCCTTGGCCGGCATGTCGGGGTCCGAAATCAGCGCCCGCGTCATCGCGCACATGTCTGCCTGCCCCGCGGCCAGAACATGCTCGGCGGTCTGCGGCTGATTGATGCGCCCGGCGACAAAGACAGGCACCGCGACGCGCGCCCGGATTTCTGCCGCCAGCGGCGCGGTATACGCGGCCTCGAACGCCATCGGCGGCACGATATGGGTGGACCCCGCCAGCCCGGCCGACGTTCCCGCCGTCACGTTCAGGTAGTCCAGCACGCCATCGTCGGCCAGGGCCTCGGCCACGGGCAGCACCTCGTCCCGCTCCAGCCCGTCATTGTCCTTTTCATCGCCCGACAGCCGCAGCCCGAGCACCATGTCCGCACCCGCCCCGCGCCGGGCGGCCGCAAGGATGTCGCGCACGAAGCGCAGGCGGTTCTCGAAGGAGCCGCCGTACCGGTCGTTGCGCATGTTGACCCGCGGGTTCAGGAACTGCCCCGCCAGGTAGCCGTGCGAGCCCACGACCTCGACGCCGTCAAGCCCCGCGCGCCGCAGGCGACCCGCCGCGCTTTCGAAGCTTGCGGCGATCTCGTCGATCAGTGCGGCCGACATTACGTGCGGCACCACGTGAAAGCGTTCGTTGGGCACCTCCGAAGGGGCGAGCGCCACCGGCCGCGTGCCGTCGGCAGCCAGCGTCATTTCCCGCCCCGGATGGCTGAGCTGGCCGAACACCTTGCAGCCATGGGCATGGCAGGCTTGCGCGATGCGCCGGTAGCCGGGGATGCAGGCATCGTCGTAGGCGCGGATGGCGGGGCGCCCGGACTGCCCCGAGGGGTGCGTGCGTGCCGCCTCCACCACGATGAGCGCGGCGCCACCCCGTGCCCGCGCTTCGTGATAGGCGACCATGGCATCACCGGGCACGCCGTTGTCGAGCATCACCGTCATGTGACCGGAGGAAAATATCCGGTTCCTGAGGACATGGCCCCTCAGCGTCAGGGGCGTGAACAGCGTGGCGGGGGGATGCGGCATGGTCTGCCCCTGCCTGTCACTCTTCGGCCTTGTCGGCGCGAACGTCCTGCAGACGCTGGAGGCTTTCGTGCCGGGCTGTGCAACTCTTGCAGTCCGTGGTCGTCGCGGATCGCGTCGCTGCATCCTTTTTACCGGCGGCTTCCGGCGTTGTCGTTGTCCCGGTCTCCCCGGCTTGCACCATCCCGGCGAGCGCCACCGCCGCGGCGGCGCAAAGAGACCCGCGCCGGCCCGGCCTCATGCAGCCCCCGTTTCGAGGTAGCGCTGGATCGGCGCGGCGCTGTCGGGATCCTGCGCCGCCTCGCGCTCCAGGAAGGCCAGCGCGGCCCGCTCATGGTCTGTCAGGACCCTGAGGGCGGGCAGATCGCCGGGCGGCGCCATTGCCTCCAGCCGGTGGAACTCCGTCATGTAGGCGGGGAAGGTCCGGCGCATGCCCTCGATGAGCGCGGCCCAGCCGGTTGGCTCCTCCGCCGCCTGCGCGCGGCCGCTCTGCTGCAGCTCCGCTGCCGGGCGCGGGGTCAGGTCGTACTTGTCGATCAGCGGGCGCACCGACGCGGCCGCCCTTGTCTCCAGCTTTGCCAGAAGCTCCATACGCGCCTTGTGGTCGGGTTCGTCGAGCCGGGCCGCAAGCGCCTCAAAATAGGCTTCGCCCTCGATCTCCTCCTCGTAGTAACGCAGCAGCGTGTCGAGGTAATCTGGTGTCACGCCGGCGACATCCACCCGGTCATGGGGCATCGGCTCGTCCCTGTCCACGTCCGTATCCAGTTCGCGCGCGTAACGGTGGCCGGCATAGACCGCCGCCGCGACAAGGGCGGGGGCCTCGCAATCGCCGATCCGGCGGAGCGTGAACGGCAGCGTGCCCGCGTCGCCGTCCGCGCCGGCCAGGAGCTCGTGATAGAGCGTGTCATTGGGGCGCCGCTGGGTCACCATCACGACCGAGGCCACCCGAACCGTCCTTTCCGCCCCGGTGAACTCGCAGGCCAGCGTGGCCTCTTGCCCGTCGAACTGCTTGAGACCGTGGGCCAGCTCCAGCCCGATCCCCAGCTTCATCAGGTGGGTGCGGATCGTCCAGCGTTCGGATGTCTTGCCGGCCCACTCCGACACAACCTCGGACGGTGTGGCGAGCGTCACCTCCAGCCCCGCCTCGCGCAGGCGCTCGGCAATGACGCCGCCCATGTAGTACCCGTCCTCGTCGTAAACCAGCGTCGGACCGGAGGGCAGCCGGCCATCCATGATGTCGTCGGGGGTCAGGATTTCCGGCTCGGTGCCGGGGGCGGCGACGCGAACGTAGGTGGCGCCATCGAAACGCTCCCGGCGCCAGCTGGCGCCAGTGGCGATCACCACGTGGTCTGCGCCCACCTCGTGCACGTCCGCCGCCGAAAGGCGGCTGTCGAGGAAAAGCTCGACATTCGCCATCTCCTGCAATTGCTGCGCGCGGTAGTCGCGCACCCGGATGTATTCGCTCATCCCCGGAAGCGACGCCTCGCGCCGGACGCGGCCGCCCAGCTCCCGCGTGGCCTCGGCCAGCATCACGGAATACCCCCGCTGGCCCAGGGCACGGGCAGCCTCCAGCCCCGCCGGGCCGGCGCCGACGACGAGCACGCTGGCGTCGGAGCCCTTGGGCGCGATGTTTTCGGGGTGCCAGCCCTTGCGCCATTCCTCGCCCATGGCCGGGTTCTGGGTGCAGCGGATGGCCACGCTGGTCGAGTCGCCGGCGTAACAGACGTTGCAGCCGATGCATTCGCGGATCGCGCCCAGCTCGCCTGCCTCGATCTTGGCAGGCAGGAACGGGTCGGCGATGGAGGGGCGCGCGGCGCCGATGAAATCGGTGACGCCGCGCCGGACCTGGCTGACCATCGTGTCGGGCGAGGTGAAGCGCCCCACCGTGACGACGGGTTTGCTGGTCACCTGCTTGACGAAATCCATGTAGGGTTCCAGCGCCGCCTCCTTGACGAAGCGCGACACGCCCATCTCGACGAAGTAGTTGGCGATGTTGATGTCCCACAGGTCGGGCAGCTCGGCCAGCATGGCCAGCATGTCGCGGCGTTCGCCATGGATGGGCACGCCGTCCTCGCCGATCTCCTCGTCGGCGGAAAAGCGCACGGCGACGGCACAGCGGTCGCCCACGGCGTCCTTGGTTTCCTCGATCAGCTCGCGCACGATCCGCACGCGGTTTTCCAGCGATCCGCCGTATTCGTCGCTGCGGGTGTTGATGCGCGGGTCGAGGAAGTTGGACAGCAGGTAGGTATGCGTGGCGTAGACATAGACGATGTCGAACCCCGCATCCCGTGCCCGCAGGGCGGCGTTGCGGTGCCAGCGGCGCAGGTCGCGGATGTCCTGCTTGTCCATCGCGCGGGTCTGGTAGGGGTGGCCGACCGTGTTGGGCAGGCTGTCCACGTCCATCGGCACTTCGCGCGTCAGCAGGTTGGCCGAGCGCTGGCCGCCATACCATAGCTCGGCCCCCGCCAGCGCCCCGTGTTCGTGCACCTTGTCCGTCATCAGGGCGTGGGCGCGGATGTCGCTGTCGTTCCACAGCGACGCGGAAGGGTGGGGCAGGTCGTCCGACGTGGGATGGATCGAGGTGTACTCGGTACAGACCACGCCCCAGCCGCCCTCGGCCTTGATCCCGCGCATCTCGGCCAGCATGCGCGGCCGCAGATAGCCCATGCCGGTGCAGTGCGGCACCTGGTAGAACCGGTTCTTGGCGGTGACGGGGCCGATCTTGACCGGCTCGAAAAGCACGTCGTAGCGGGGATCGCGGCTCATGAAAGCACCTCCTTTCGCGGGCTTGGGGACGTCTGTGCGGGGGTCAGCTCTGTCAGCTCCCGCCGGAAGGGGATTGCCTCTTGGCGGTCGCCCAGTTCGCGGGCGAAACGATGCCCGGCATAGACCGCCGCGGCGATCGTGCCGGGGGCCAGCGCGTCCCCGATGCGAACGGCGGTGCAATCACCGCTTGCCTCAATCGCGTTGTAGAGGGCGTCGTCGGGCCGTCGCATGGTGACCATCACAGCCGTGCCGCAGGGCACGGTCGTGGTGGTGCCGGTGTAGATGCAGCTCAGATCCGCCTCGCCGGGGCGCAGGGCAGAGAGGTTGCGGGTCACGCTGATGCGCACCCCCATCTCCAGCAAGCGGCGCTGCACGGCATGTTGATCCAGCGTGTTGTGCGTCCAGGACGACACCTCTGGCGACGGCGTAACCAGGTGCACATCGTGCCCGTCTGCCCGCAGCTTCTCGGCCAAGACGCCGCCCATGTAGAAATGGTCGTCGTCGAAAACCACTACGGGCCCCTGTGGCGTGGCGCCTGCCATCACGTCGTCAGGCGTGATGACCGTGCAGCCATCGGCGATGGCGATGCCGCGCGGGTTCTCGCGCCCGATGCCGTCGGCCGTCCACTTGGCGCCCGTGGCCAGCACGACATGATCGGCCCCGAATTCCGCCACGGTCTCGGCCGTCAGCGCGCTTTCGAGGTAGAGGTCGACATTCGGCATCTGGCCGATCTGGTAGAGACGGTAATCCACGACGCGGCCCCATTCCGACAGGCCGGGCAGGCGCCGTTCGCCCGCCAGCCGCCCGCCGGCCTCGCTACGGGCCTCGGCCAGCGTCACGGCATGGCCGCGCTGGCCAAGGGCGCGGGCGGCCTCCAGCCCCGCGGGGCCCGCGCCGACGATCAGCACGCTTTCGTCTGCCGACTTGGTCGCGATGCGCTCGGGGTGCCAGCCCTTGCGCCATTCCTCGCCCATCGTCGGGTTCTGCGTGCAGCGGATGGGAACCGAGTGATTGTCACCGGTGATGCAGATGTTGCAGCCGATGCATTCGCGGATGTCATCGACGCGGCCTTCCTCGATCTTTTTCGGCAGGAACGGGTCCGCGATGGAGGGGCGGGCCGCCCCGATCATGTCCAGTTGCCCGCCCTTTATCAGCGAAACCATCGCATCGGGCGAGGTGTAGCGCCCCACGCCCACCACGGGCTTGGTCGTCACCTGCTTGACGAAGGCGACGTAGTCATCCTGGAACCCCTGAGGCTTCAGCCGCGAGGGGGCGCTGTCGTTCTCCCACCCGCTGATGTTGACGTCCCACAGGTCGGGCAACTCGGCCAGCATCTCGACCAGGTCGCGACCCTCGCCGTCGCAGGTCATGCCCTCGGGGCCCATCAGTTCGTCCACGGCGAAGCGCAGGGCCACGGCACAGCTATCGCCAACCGCCTCCTTGGTATCCTCCAGCACCTCGCGCAGCAGCCGCGCGCGATTCTCCAGCGTGCCGCCATACTCGTCCGAGCGGCGGTTGCGGTAGGGCGACAGGAAATGCGAAATCGTCGAGAGCTGATGGCCGGCATAGACGTAGACCATATCGAAGCCCGCCTTTTTCGCCCGCAGAGCCGCGTTGCGGTGCCACAGGCGCAGTTCGCGGATGTCTGACTTGGTCATCTCGCGCGCCTGCACGGGGTCGGGCAAGGCCACAGGGATATGCGAGGGCGCCAGCGGCACGTCGCGGGTGTATCGGTTGGCGGCCATCACCCCGGCATGGTTCAGCTCGATCCCGGCGAGGCTGTCGAATTCGTGGATGCCCTCGCACATCCGCGCGAGGTAGGGGATGTCACGGTCATCCCACAGCCGCCCGCCGGCCCAGGGCGTATGATCGCCCGAGGGATGGATTTCCACCTCCTCGGTGCAGACCACGGCCCATCCCCCCTCGGCCTTGACGCGGCGCATCTCGGCCATGGAAGAGGGGAAGCTGCGCCCCATGCCGTTGCAATGGGGAACCTGGTAGAACCGGTTCTTCGCCGTCACAGGGCCGATTTTCACAGGTTCGAAAAGGATGTCGTATCTGGGATCGCGGGACATGGGCCCTCACTCTTTTGCCAGCGCGGGAAGCTCCCGCAGGAATGGAACGCCGTCGACGGGCGGTTCGCCCAGCTCGCGCGCGTATTTGTGGCCGGAATAGACCGCCGCGGCGATCGTGCCGGGGGCGAGGCAGTCGCCGATGCGCGTCAGCGTTCCGGTCGCGTCCCGACCCGCTGCCGCCTCTGCCACGGCGTGGTAGAGCGTATCGGTGGCCGTGCGCATCGTGACGGGGATGCAGGTGCCGCACGCGATGTCGCGTCGCTGCCCTGTATAGACGCACTCCAGCGTGACGTGGCCGGCCCCGATGGCTGACAGGTTGTGCAGCGGCACGATGGTCACGCCCATCTCCATCAGGCGGGTCTGGATGCGCCCCTGCTCCATGGTGTTGTGGGTCCAGTGCGACACGTCCGCGGCGGGTGTGACATAGGTTACCTCGAAGCCGTTGCCGCGCAGCCGCTCCGCCATGAGTCCGCCCATGTAGTAATGGTCATCGTCAAAGATCACCACGGGACCGTCCGGCGCGGCATCGCCGCAGATGTCGTCGGGCGTCAAAACGCGCGCGTCGTCGGCGGTCGGAATCGCGGTCCTGTTGTGCCGCCCGATGCCATGCGATGCCCATCGGGCGCCGGTGGCGATGGCCACGTGGTCGGCCCCGAAATCCAGCACGTCCCCGGCCGAAAGCGGGCTGTCGAGGTAGAGGGCCACGTTGCCCATCTGGCTGATCTGGTAGGCGCGGTAATCGGCAACGCGTTTCCATGCCGACAGGCCGGGCAGGCGGCTCTCGACCGCCGCGCGCCCGCCAACCTCGGACCCCGCCTCGGCCAGCGTCACCTCGTATCCCCGCTGCCCAAGGGCGCGCGCGGCCTCCAGCCCTGCCGGTCCCGCGCCGATGATGAGCACGCTTTCGTCGGCCGCTTTCGGGGCGATACGCTCGGGATGCCAGCCGCGGCGCCATTCCTCGCCCATCGTCGGGTTCTGGGTGCAGCGCATCGGGTGGATGAGGAAATCGCCCGACACGCAGATGTTGCAGCCGATGCATTCGCGGATGTCCTCGACGCGGCCTTCGTCGATCTTTTTCGGCAGGAACGGGTCCGCGATGGAGGGGCGGGCCGCACCGATAAGGTCGAGCACGCCCTTCTTCACCAGCGACACCATCGTGTCGGGGGATGTGAAGCGGCCGACGCCCACCACGGGCTTGGTCGTGACGCTCTTGACGAACGAGATGTAGTCGTTCTGGTAGCCCTCGTCGGAGAACCGGGAGGTGGCGCTGTCGTTTTCCCAGCCGCTCACGTTCACGTCCCACAGGTCGGGAAGCTCGGCCAGCATCTCGACGATCTCGCGGCCTTCCCCGTCCGAGCGGAGCCCGTCGTCGCCCGCCATCTCGTCCACCGCCAGGCGCAGGGCGACCGCGCAGGTGTCCCCCACGGCCTCCTTGGTGTCCTCCAGCACCTCGCGCAGCAGCCGCACGCGGTTTTCCAGCGGGCCGCCATACTCGTCGGTACGGTCGTTCAGGCCGCGCGACAGGAAATGCATGAGCGTGGTCATGTCATGCCCGGCATAGACATAGATGATGTCGAAACCGGCCTTGCGGGCGCGCAGGGCCGCCTCGCGGTGCATCCGGCGCAGGGCACGGATGTCGGACTTGTCCATCGCGCGCGCCTGCACCGGTTCCATCAGGTCGATGGGGCGCGCGGATGGCGCCATCGGGATCTCGCGGCTGTAATTGTTTGCCGCGTGCATCCCCAGATGGGTGAGTTCTATGCCCGCGAGCGCGCCGTGGGCGTGCACCTTGTCGCACATCTTGGCCAGCACGGGGATGTCGCGGTCGTCCCACAGACGGCTTTCAATGACGCCGCTGAGTTCCGAACTGTAATGGATCTCGCATTCCTCGGTGTTGACCACGCCCCAGCCACCCTCGGCCTTGACGCCGCGCATCTCGGCCATGGAGGAGGGATACTGATGCCCCATGCCGTTGCAGTGCGGCACCTGGTAGAACCGGTTGGGCGCCGTGACGGGGCCGATCTGCACGGGTTCGAACAGGATGTCGTAGCGGGGATCCCTCGGCATGGCTTCAGTCCTCGCAAAGGCGTGGCGCCGGGTGGTCGAAATGGTTGGGGAACGTATCGGCGAGGTAATCGCGAATCCGCGCCATCGCGTCGTCGCGGCTGAACTCCTCGGGATAGATCAGTATGTTGAGCCAGAACCCGTCGTAGAGACCTTCCAGCGTGTCCGCGACCTCGCGCGCGGTCAGCCCCTTGTGGCCGCCGGCCTCGATGATCTCGCCGATGATCTGCTGGGAGATGTACCAGCGCTCGTCGTCGATCTCGCTCATGATGTGGCGGTAGGAGGCGCGTGTCGCCGCCTCGCCGTAGAAGCCGAACCAGACCGCCAGTTTCTTGCGGCTGCAGATGCGGGGGTGAAAATGCGCATCAACGATCGCCAGCAGCTTGGCCTCGGGGGCAAGGTCTGCCTTCTTGACGCTTTGGCGCCATTGGTTGCGGTGCTCCTCGGCGAGGTAGCGCAGGGTTTCCTCGAACAGGGTTTCCTTGTTCTTGAAATGGAAATTGACGATGCCGATGGAAAGCCCGGCGAACCCCGTGACGCTCGTCATGGTGGTGCCCGACATTCCATTTTGCGCGATCGACTCGATCGTCGCATCGATCAGTTGCTGGCGCCGCACCTCCTTGGAGGCGGTGCGGCCGGTGTTCTGACCGGTCTTTGCGGCTCTTGCGCTCGGGTCTGGCATCGTCGTCCCTACTGTTCCGGGTTATTGGAACCGGCCGGCCTGGGTCATTTTCAGCGGTCAGCCGCCAGCAGAACCATGGCCTCGGGATCCCAGCTCAGCCATATCGGGCGGGCCTGTTCGGCCGCCGCGAGCGCGTTCATCTTGTTCTGCGATGAAACCGCCACCGGCTTGTCAAGGCCGTCCAGCCGGACAAAGAAATGGCTGCGTTCGCCCAGATAGGCCGAGTTTTCCAGCGTGCCACGGATCGCGGGACCGCCAGAACCCGGCTCTGCCTCGGACAGCTCCAGCTTTTCGGGACGGATCGCCACCTCGATCTGGTCGCCCTCGGTTACGGCGCGCTCGCCCCGCTCCGCCCGGACACGGCCGAGCCCCTTTGCCTCGACCTCGACACTGCTGCCGTTGACCGAGGCCACCTTGGCATCGAAGAAGTTCATCGTCCCGATAAAGGACGCCACGTCGCGCGACTTGGGTTTCTCGTAGAGCCCGGTCGGCGTGTCCAGTTGCAGAACACGCCCATTGGCCATCACGGCGATACGGTCCGAGAGCGTCAGCGCCTCTTCCTGGTCGTGCGTGACGAAGACGAAGGTGATGCCCACCGTCCGCTGCAGCGCGCGCAGCTCCAGTTGCATCTGTTCGCGCAACTGCTTGTCGAGCGCGCCGAGCGGCTCGTCGAGAAGCAGCACCTTCGGCTTGAGGATGAGCGCCCGGGCCAGCGCGATACGCTGGCGCTGGCCGCCCGACAACTCGTTTGCCTTTCGGTCGCCGAAGCCGGGCAGCTTGATCAGCTCCAGCATCTCGTCGACCATCTCGTCGCGCTGGGCCTTGGAAAGCTTGTGGCGGCGCAAGCCGTAGGCGATGTTGTCGCGCACGTTCAGATGCGGAAAGATCGCGTAGTTCTGGAACACCATGTTGACCGGACGATGGTGCGGCGGCACCTCGGACATGGGCTGGTCGTCGATGTAGATTTCCCCCTCCGACGGGGCCTCGAACCCGGCAAGCATCCTCAGCAGGGTTGTCTTGCCGCAGCCCGACGCGCCCAGCAGGGAAAAGAACTCGCCGTGGCCGATGTCGATCGAGACGTCGTCGATCGCCTGAACCTTGCCGAAGAACTTGTCGATGTTGCGGATGGATATGAAGGCGTTATCAGGCATCCTGATCCCCTTTTACCGAACTGAAATGGGCGTCGCGGTTGATCCACTGGCTGAGCAGCACCACGACGAACGAGGCTCCGATGATGAGCGAGGCGAGCGCGAGGACCGACGGGAATTCCTGCGGGAAGCGCAGCTGACCCCAGATATACATCGGCAGCGTCGGCTGCGTGCCGCTGAGGAAGAAGGCCAGGATGAATTCGTCGAAGGACACCGTGAAGGTGAGCATGAGGCTGGCCACCACGCCGGGAAAGACCATCGGCAGGGTGACCCGCCAGAACGTCCACCAGGCGTTTTCGCCCAGGTCGGCCGAGGCCTCCTCGATCGCCTTGTCGAACCCCTCGAAGCGGGGGATGAGCGTCGCCACCGCGAAAGGCAGGCAGATGATCATGTGACCTATCGCCACGGAGTAGAGCGAGAGCGGCACACCCATCTGGCTGAGCAGTACCAGAAGCGCCACGCCGAAGATGATCAGCGGCACGACCAGCGGCAGCATGATGAACCCCACGATCGGGCCGCGGCCGGGCAGGCGGTACCGGGTTATGGCCTTGGCCGCGAAAACGCCGAAGAAGGTCGAGACCACGGAGACGAAGGCGCCAACCTTGACGCTGTTCATCAACGCGTTCCACACGGCGTCGCGCTGCATCAGGTCGGCGTACCATTGCAGTGTGAAACCCTTTAGCGGGAAACGCACGTAGATGGAGTCGTTGAAGCTGAACAGCGGCAGGAACAGCACCGGCACGTACAGGACGATCAGGAAGATGATCGCGTAAACCTGGAGCGGCCGGTTGGGGCGGTGGATATAGCTTTCGGGCTTCATGAGATGCGTTTCCTGACAAAGAGGGTGAGCGCGATGAAGAGCAGGCAGATACCGGCGATGCACAGCATCAGGATGATCGACAGGGTGGCCCCCATCGGCCAGTTGTTGATCGGGCCGAACTGCTTCTGAATGAGGTTGCCGATCATCGTGCCATCCGGACCGCCGAGCAGGGCCGGCGTGATGTAGTCACCCGTCGTGGGGATGAAGATCAGCAGGCTGGCCGAGATGACACCCGGCAGCGAGAGCGGCAGCGTCACCCTGAGAAAGCGCATCACCGGGCCGTCGCCCAGATCGGTCGCCGCCTCGAGCAGGGACTTGTCTATCTTGTCCAGCGACACGAACATGGGCAGGATCGCGAACGCCGCCCAGGCATGCGCCAGTGTTATGATCACCGCCGACTGGCTGTAGAGGAGGAATTCGAGCGGCTGCTCGATCAATCCCACCGTCATCAGCGCCGAGTTGATGACCCCCTCGTAGCCCAGCACCACCTTCCACGCGAACACGCGCAGCAGGTAGCTGGTCCAGAAGGGCAGCGTCATCAGGACGATCCACATCATCTTGTTGCGATGAACGTGGAACGCCACGTAATAGGCCATCGGATAGCACACGATGACCGTGGCTACCGTGGCGATGCCGGACATCCAGATCGACCGTTCCAGCAGCGCGCCGTAGATCGGTCTTTCCGCGAACTCGCGGTAGTTGTCCAGCGTGAAGGACGTGTCGAACTCGAAGCCGACCGCCGTCCAGAAACTCATCACGACGAGGATGCCGAACGGCACCAGCACGGCGCAGATCATGAAAAGCAGTGTGGGTGAAAGCAGTCCGAACGCGCGCGCGCGTTCCGACCTGTGCATCAGGCGCGTGAACCAGCTGTCGCGTGCGACGCCCGGTTCGCTTGGTCGTGCGGCGCTGAATGTCTGCTCGGTCATGGTTTGCCCCCGGTTTTGCGCCAGACAAAGGGGTTCGTGCCCGGCGAATGCCGGCCAGCCTGTCTTGCGCGTTGACGATGTCCCGCGCCGGGGGGCGACCCGGCGCGGGAATGGAGAAAGGCGGCCTTAGAAGCCTGCCTTGATCTCTTCCCAGAGGCCGTTCATCTTCGTTTCCCACGCCTGCGTCTGCGGGATCTGGAAATGGCCCGCGTTCAGGATCTCGTCGGGGTTGCTGCTCAGTCCGAGATCGGTGAGCTCCTCCGAGGTGAACTCCTCGAAAGACTTCACGTTCGAATGGCCATAGCCATAGTCGCCGATCATGAACTTGCCCGACTCCACGCTCAGCAGCGAGTCGATCACGTCATGCGCCAATTCGAGGTGCGGCGCATCCTTGTGGATCATCAGGCCGCAAACCCATGTCAGCGCACCTTCCTTGGGATCCGCGAACTTGACCGGCACGCCCTCTGCCTTGAGCAGGGTGGCCGAGCTGTTCCACGTCATCGCCGCCACCATTTCGCCGGAGGACAGTGCCTGTTCCAGCGTCGTGGTGTCATCGGTGTAGGTGCGGATCAGCGGGCGCTGTTCGCGCATAACCGCCGCGATCTTGTCGAAGGCTTCCTGCGTATCCAGTTGCTCGAACGGCACGCCGGCCTTGATCGCGCCGACCCACCAGGCGTCGCCGCCAGATGCAAGGCTGCCCAGTCGGCCCTTGTAGCGCTCGTCCCACAGCATGTCCCAGCTCTCCTCGCCTTCCAGCTCGAAGAGATCGGTGCGGTAGGTGATCGAGGTCTGGCCCCAGTCGAAGGGCGCCATCCAGACATTGCCGCCCTCGGCGTCGTTGCCCGGCAGGTCCACGAGCCCCGGCATCACGTCGGGCCAGTTGGACAGCTCACCGGTCTGCACCGGCTGGAAGAGTTCGGTGGCAACCCAGCGGGGCAGCGCCTGGTTGCACGGGTGGGTCACGTCGACGACGAATCCGCCCCTGATCTTGGTCAGCGCCTCTTCGGAGCCGCCGAAAGTGGAGAAGTTCGGCACCTCGCCGTGCTTTTCCTTGTAGGGAACGAACAGCTCGGGGATGTCGTAGCCGCCCCAGGTGAAATAGGTGGCCTGCTCCTCGGTCGCGGCCAGTGCCCTGCGCCCCCCGAGGGGCACGGCAGTCACGGCGACCCCGCTGGCCAGAAGCGACTTGGTAAAGGCGCGTCGGCTCATCTTGCCTTCGCGCATGGAACCGAGTTGATCCAGTACGTCCATCTTTGTCTCCCTGTCTCGCGGCGTTTTGGCCGCATGCGTTGTTGCTCGGAACATGCGCCGCGCTTCTTGTGGCGCGATCCCGTCCCGGAGCCTAGGCAATATCCAACATCGTCACGCCAGCTGCGCGTCGACTAATTGAATATTCATTCAATTGATGGGTTGATAAGGTGCCTGAGTCAATACACTAATCCCCGAACGGTGCCCCGGCGTCAGCCGAAGCCGGGATTTGCGTCTTTTTTCAGCATCTTGGTGGGCCCGAAATTGGCATGTCTTGCGCCGTTGGCGCAAGAATGGCGGAACCTGGTTGACCTGTCGCGACGTGTGGGCCGCAAAAAAACCGGGTGGGCGGACGCGCTGGACTCCTGCGCGCCGCGTTCGTGAAAGGCGTGTCGCATGAGCTTTCCTGCCCTCGTGCCGCATGATTCACCGTGCCCGGACCCGTCCTGTGACCATGGCCGTGCGCGCATGACGTTTCGTCGCCACCGGGGCGGGGCGGTGTGAACGGTGCCGCTGCTCAGCTCAGCTCCGCTTCCAGGCCCCGGATCAACACGTCGAGTCCAAAGGCGAAATCTGCGTCCGGGTCCACCTTGCCGATTTCGTCCACCATTGCCGCCATGGTGGGGTAGTCGCCCGAGGACAGGCTGTCGACAAAGTCCGCACGATCGTCCGCGTCGAAGGGTGCCAACCAGCCTGTGATCTCGTCCACGGCGAACGCCTCGGTGTAGGCCAGCAGGACCCTCACGCCGCGCACGGCCTTGGGCGGTGGAAACCCCGCCCCGGCGAGCGTGGCGTGGAACGCCTCGTGCACGCGGTGTTCGGCCGGCACCCAGTCCTCGTAGAGCTCGTAGACGCGGAAGGCGCCGGGGTGGCGTTTGGCCAGCTGGCGCAAGCCGTCGCAAAGGTTGCGGATGTCGTTGCGCCAGTCGCCGGTCGGGCGCGGCATCTCGAATTCGGTCATGAGGGCCTGCAGGACCTCGTGCATGAGCATCCGGCGGCTGGAATGATGGTGGTAGAGCGCCATCGGGTCCACGCCCATCTCGGCGGCCAGCTTGCGCATGCTGAACGCCTTTTCACCTTCCCGGTCCAGCATCTTCATGGCGGCGCGGACGATCGACTCGCGGGTCAGGTTGCCGCGATTGGTCATGGTTTCCCTCCGTTCCCTTGACTGACTCTACACTGTAGAGTAAGTATCCTCTCTACAGTGTAGAGGAAACTTTCGGGGAGCGGAACCATGACGACACGCAGCGATGAACCATCGGCCCGGCCACTTGACCGGCGCAGTTTCGTTTCGCTTTGCGGGGCCGGTGTGCTGATGCCGTCAGCGGCCCGGTCGGCAGAACGCATGCCGTCAAACCCGGATGTCGTGGTCGTGGGGGCGGGGGCCGCGGGTATCGCCGCGGCGCACGCGCTCCGGGCGGCGGGCGTCGAATACGTGCATATCGAGGCCGCATCGCACGTGGGCGGCCGCGCCCATACCGAGACCGAAACCTTCGGCGTACCGAACGACCGTGGCGCGCACTGGGTTCAGAACCAGCGCCGCAACCCGTATTTCAACCGGGCAAAGACCGGCCCCTACACTTTTTACAAGGACCCCGAATCATACGCGATCTACGGCGAACACGGCCCGGCCGACGCGGCCGCGACCGAGGCGATGTGGGGTGCATGGGACAGGGTGTACGACGCCGTGTCCGTTGCCGGGCGCCGCGGGCAGGACGTCGCGCCGGCCGATGTCGCGCCGCGCGACGGGTACTGGACGAGGACCGCGTGGTTCGGCATCGGCCCGTGGGAGATGGGCAAGGACATGGATGCCTTCTCCTGCGTCGATTGGTGGAACTCAGCCGACAGCGTGGACTGGTTTTGCGCCGAGGGATACGGGCGTCTGGTGGCCGATCACGCCGCGGGCCTGCCCGTCGCGCTGGGCACGCCGGCAACGCGCATTCGCTGGGGCGGACCGGGGGTCGAGGTGGATACGCCCCGTGGCACGATCCGGGCAAGGGCGGTCATCGTGACGGTTTCCACCGGGGTGCTGGCCGGTGGCGGGATCGCCTTCGACCCGGTGCTGCCCGCCGCCAAGCGGGACTCCTTCGCCGCCGTCACGATGGGCGACTACAACCACATAACCCTGCGCTTTTCGGCCGACATCTTCGGGCTGGGAGAAGATGGATACGTGCTGCACCGGGTGGATGACAGTGACGAGGCGTTCGGCGCGCTGACCAATGCCAGCGGCACCGGGCTGGCCTATTGCGACGTGGGCGGTTCCTTTGCGCGGGAGTTGGAGCGCGCGGGGCCGCGTGCGGCGACGGACTTCGTTCTGGGCAAGCTGCGCGGCATGATCGGTGCCGACGTGGACCGGTACGTGACCGGCAGCGCCGTCACCGAATGGACGAAAGACCCGCTCACGCGCGGATGCTACGCCTCCGCCGTGCCGGGTGGCTACCCGATGCGCGAGGTTCTGCGCGCCCCGGTGGCCGAGCGTGTCTTCTTTGCCGGCGAGGCCTGCCACGAAAGCCTGTGGGCGACTGTGGGCGGCGCGGACATCTCGGGCGCGGAGACGGCGCAGGCCGTGATCCGGACCCTCGGCTGAGGCGCCCGGCACTACGACGCGGTCAGCGCCTGCCATGCGTCCTCGACCGTCGGGCGCGTTTCGCCGGCGAGGCGGATCAAGCACACGTCGAGCGCGCAGTCGGGCCCAAGATCGGGCCGGACCAGCCGGCCCGCCGAGAGATCGTCCGCGACCAGTGACAATGGCAGCCACGCCACGCCGATACCGCCCAGGGCATAGTGATACGCCGCGAGCGTCAGGGCGGTTTCGGCCCGTGGCGCCAGCCTCTTGTCAGAGGGCAGGTCCGGCCAGACGACGCGTTCCAGCAATTCGCCGAGAAAGACATCCGGGGGATAGCCGATGGCCGGGATCTCCTGTTGCTGTGGGCGATCCAGGGCGGGAATGCAGACGGGCAGCAGCGTGTCCACGGCAATGCGCCGACGTTCAAGCGCCGCCGGTGCCGCGACAGGCTGCGCGCCGGGATGTTCGTAGGTCACGACCATGTCAGCCGCCCCCGAGATGAGCTGGAAAAGGCATTCGTCGCGATTGCCTGACCGCACCCTGATCGCGGTCCAGCCCGACCGCGTCAGGTGCTGCACCATGCGCGGCGAGATCGTGGCGGTGATCGCATGCTGACAGGCCAGTGTCAGCCCCTGTCCGGCGCCCTGACCGGCCATGCGCATTGCGCCGCGCAGGGCGCGCATTTCCTGCGCCAGCCGCCGGATGCTGGCCTCTTGTGCGCGCATGGACGGCAGCAGCGCCACGGGCTTGCGCCGCCGGTCAAACAAGGGGGTTCCCAGCGCGGACTCGATCGCCTTGATGCGGCGCGTAAAGGCGGGCTGGGTGATGTTCCGCCGTGCGGCGGCCCGCAGGAACGAACCGGTCTCGATCACGGCGAGAATGTCTTCCAGCCAGTCATGGTGCATCCCGGCAGGGTAGGCGGGGCTCGCCACAAAATGCAATATGCGCATTTTAGTTTGCGAATTCCGCATTCGTAATCGGCCTGTCACGCCGTTATGTTTCCTTTTGTGCAACCAAAGGAGGCTTGTCATGCATCTCGCGCGCTTTCCCCGCCGCTTCGTCGCCCACCTGCCGACCCCGCTTGAGCGGCTCGACCGGCTCAGCGCCGAACTTGGCGGTCCGGAAATCTGGATCAAGCGTGACGATTGCACTGGCCTGTCCACCGGGGGCAACAAGACGCGCAAGCTGGAGTTTCTCATGGCCGAGGCCGAGGCGCAGGGCGCCGACATGGTCATGACGCAGGGGGCGACCCAGTCAAACCATGCCCGCCAGACCGCCGCCTTCGCGGCGAAGCTGGGGATGGATTGCCATATCCTGCTGGAGGACCGCACCGGCTCGGACGAGGCGAACTACAATCATAACGGCAACGTGCTGCTGGATCATCTGCACGGAGCCACGACCGAGAAACGCGCAGGCGGTGGCGACATGAACGCCGAGATGGAGGCCGTCGCCGAGAGGTTCCGCGCCGATGGGCGCAAGGTCTACACGATCCCCGGCGGCGGCTCGAACCCGACGGGGGCGCTGGGCTATGTCAATTGCGCGTTCGAGATGCTGGGGCAGTTGAACGAGCGCGGCCTGCGAATCGACCATATCGTTCACGCCACCGGCAGCGCCGGTACGCAGGCGGGGCTGGTCACGGGGTTGAAGGCCACGCATGCGGATATCCCGCTGCTTGGGATCGGGGTGCGCGCGCCCAGGCCGAAACAGGAGGAGAACGTGTTCAACCTGGCCGCGCTGACATGCGAAAGGCTCGGCTGCCCGGGCGCGGTCGCGCGCGAGGACGTGGTCGCGAACACCGACTATGTCGGCGCGGGCTATGGCATCCCGACGGATGGCGGTTTGGAAGCGATCCGCATGTTTGCCGAGCTCGAGGCGATACTGCTGGACCCGGTTTACTCTGCCAAGGGCGCGGCGGGCCTTGTGGATCTGGTGCGCAAGGGGCATTTCAAGCGTGGCGAGAGGGTCGTTTTCGTGCATACTGGTGGGGCTGCGGCGCTGTTCGGCTACGACACGGCGTTCGATTTCTCCGGCCGCTGGACATCCCGGTGATATCGGCCGGCAGGTAAATCTCTTGCGCGTCCCCGCTTGACACCTCTGTCTCGTTAATTTTTGATCAAATTAAAGGGACAAGGTGCGGCAGGGGCAATGATCGAAATCGGAAACGTGTCAAAAGTGTTCGGCGAGGGGGCAAATGCCTTTACCGCGCTGGACGATGTGTCGATCACCATCGAATCGAACGAGTTCTTTACCTTGCTGGGCCCCTCGGGCTGCGGCAAGACCACGATATTGCGCGTGATTGCCGGGTTCACGGACCCGACCAGCGGACGGGTCCTGCTGGATGGCGAGGACCTGCTGAAAAAGCCGCCCTACACGCGCCCGGTCAACACCGTGTTCCAGTCCTACGCGCTGTTCCCGCACATGACGGTGGCCGAGAACATTGCGTTCGGGCTGGAGATGCTGGGCAAGCCCAAGGCGGAAATCAGCAGCACGGTCGACGAGATGCTGGCGCTCGTGCGGATGACGGAGATGGCCGACCGCAAGACAAGCCAGATCAGCGGCGGCCAGCAGCAGCGCGTGGCGCTGGCGCGCGCGCTGGCGCCTCGGCCGCGGGTTCTGTTGCTCGACGAGCCGCTTTCGGCGCTGGATTTCAAGCTGCGAAAGGACATGCAGCTGGAGCTAAAGCGGCTCCAGTCGGAAACCGGGATCACGTTCGTTTTCGTCACCCACGACCAGGAAGAGGCGCTGACGATGTCGGACCGCATGGCGGTGATGAATGCCGGCAAGATACGTCAGGTCGGCGGCCCGCGGGAAATCTACGATCATCCCGCCGAACGCTTCGTGGCGGATTTCATCGGCGACACCAACTTTCTCGACGCCGAGCTTCTGGGAACGCAGGGGGAGGCCGCGCAGATCCGGCTGGCCTCGGGCGCGGAAACGCGGGCCCGTGCAGCGCAGGGGGCACAGGGCGCGGGCGGACAGGTGACCATCGCCGTGAGACCCGAGCATGCGCGGCTGGACGACATCGACGGCGCGCTACTGCCCGGCACCCTGGAAAACATCGTCTATTTCGGGACGGACACCCATTACCACGTGACGCTTGATGCCGGCGGCAAGTTCGTGATCCGCCAGCAGAATCAGCCGGACGCCCAGCAGACCCACGCCACGGGCGACCGTGTCGGGGTCAGCTTTGCCCCCGGCATCGGCCAGGTGTTGAAGGACTGATGCCATGACAGACCTTGCCGCCGCCCGGAACCGCAAGGAAAAGCGCGACCGCTGGCTTCTGCTGACGCCGTCGCTCATCATACTCACGCTGGCGGCGTCCGGGCCGCTGATCGTGGTGCTGATCTACTCTTTCCTCACGCCGGGCGACTACGTCGGCGTGATCTGGGAATTCTCGGGCAAGGCGTGGTTCAACGTCGTGGCCGAGCGGGATTTCTTCACCGGCGAGCTGGAGCTTGCGGACGCCCACCTGACGGTGCTTTGGCGGTCGGTGAAGCTTTCGGTCCTGACGGCGATCCTTGCCTTCATCTTCGGCTTTCCGACGGCCTATTTCATCGCCACCCGTCCGCCGCGGCAGCGCGACGTGTGGATGCTGTTGATCATGATCCCGTTCTGGACCAACCTGCTGATCCGGACCTTTGCCATCATGGAGCTCATCCGCAACCAGGGCACGATCAACACCGCCCTTATTGCCACGGGGGTCATCGACGAGCCCATACAGATGCTCTTTACAGAGTTCTCGCTGCTTCTGGGCATGACCTATGTCTATCTGCCGCTGATGATCCTTCCGATCTACGCCTCCATGGAGCGGCTGGACTTCAGCCTCGTCGAGGCGGGGTACGACCTCTACGCCACCCGGTTCCAGGTGCTGCGCAAGATCATCTTCCCGCTGGTCAAGCCCGGGGTGGTGGCCGGGTCCATCCTCGTCTTCGTGCCCTGCCTGGGGGCCTATGTCACGCCGCGTGTGCTGGGCGGGGGCAAGCAGCTGATGCTGGGCAACCTGATCGAGCTGCAGTTCGGGCAGTTGCGCAACTGGCCGCTGGGCGCGGCGCTGTCGCTGACGCTGCTGGCGGTGGTGATGGTGGCGCTGCTGTTCTATGTCCGGGCGGTCGGTCGCGAGGGGGAAACAAATGTCTAGCCGTGGCTTCGACGTTCGCCGCCAGCGCGGCTTTACCAGCATCGCGATACTTTGTTTCGTGGTGCTCTACCTGCCGATCATCCTTTTGGTGGTCTATTCCTTCAACGCCGGTGAATCGATCGCCATCTGGGAGGGGTTTTCCTGGCGGTGGTACGTCTCCGCGTGGGAGAACGAGCGGGTGCAGGCCGCGACGGTGCGCTCCGTCGTCATTGCCGCCTCGGCGTCGTTCATCGCCACCTCGGCCGCGGTGCTGGCGGCTCTGGCGACCACCCGAACGCGTCCGTGGCGCGGACAGACGCTGGCCTTCGCGCTGATCAACCAGCCGCTCATGGTGCCCGAGATCGTGACCGCCGTCTCGTTGCTGATTGTCTTTGCCATCGTCAAGGTCTGGACGGGTTACACGGGCCTTGGCTACCTGATCCTCGCGCACTCGGCCTTCTGCATCCCGTTCGCCTACATGCCGATCCGTGCGCGGCTGCAGGGGATGGATCTCAGCCTCGAACAGGCGGGGGCGGACCTTTACGGCTCGCCGCTCAAGGTGTTCCGGCGGATCACGCTGCCCCAGCTCTGGCCCGGCATCCTCGCCGGGGCGATGCTGGCCTTCGTGATCTCGCTCGACGACGTGGTGATCACCGAGTTCGTGAAATCCGCCGGGCAGGACACGCTGCCGACCTACATGCTGGGGCAGCTGAGGCGCGTCATCACCCCGGAAATCAACGCGATCTCGACGGCGCTGCTCGCGATTTCTGTTATGCTCGTCACGGGATTCTTTTTCCTGAGCCGGACGCGCAAATAAGCCCGGCCCAATCAACCGCACCCATCCACAGGAGGATACGACCCATGAAACATCTTTTCGGAACCGCCGCCGCGATGGCGCTGGCCGCGAGCGCGGCTTCGGCCGAGGGCGAGCTGAACATCTACAACTGGGGCAACTACACCAGCCCCGAGATGATCGACAAGTTCGAGGAAGAGACCGGTATCTCGGTCACGATCACCGACTATGACAGCAACGATACCGCGCTTGCCAAGATCAAGGCCGGCGGTCACGGCTTCGACATCGTGGTTCCTTCGGGCACATACGTGCCCATCTTCATCGATGAGGGGCTGCTGATGGAGTCCAAGCCCAACGAGATGGAGAATTTCGAGAACATGGACCCCCGCTGGGTCGACGTGGAGTTCGATCCCGGCCGCAACTACACGGTGCCGTGGCAGTGGGGAACCGTGGGCATCACGGTGAACACCGCCGTCTACGACGGTGATATCCACACGGCGGCCCTCGTTTTCGATCCGCCCGAGGAGCTCAAGGGCAAGATCAACGTGGTCCCCGAGATGAACGACGTGATGGGCCAGGCCATCCACTACATGGGCGGTGAGCAGTGCACCGACGACAAGGAGGTGCTCAGGAAGGTCCGCGACAAGCTGGTTGAGGCCAAGCAACACTGGCTGTCGATGGCGTATGGCAACATCGAGAAGTTCGCCAAGGGCGATCTTGCCGCGGGGATCAACTGGAACGGTGCCAGCCTGCGCGCCCGGCTGCAGAACGAGGACATCGCCTTCGGTTATCCGCAGACGGGCTTTCCCATCTGGATGGACAACGCCGCGATCCTCGCCGACGCGGAGAACGTGGAAGAGGCCAAGACGTTCCTCAACTTCATCATGGAGCCCGAGAACGCGGCCATGCTGTCCAACTTCGCCCGTTACGCCAACGGCATCAAGGGATCCGAGAAGTACATGGACGAGGTGATGGCCAATGCGCCCGAGGTCAACATCCCGGACGAGCTGGCGGATGCGGGCTATATCGCCAAGACGTGCTCGCCCGAGGTGCAGAAGATCTACAGCGCGATCTGGACGGAAGTGAAGAAGTAAACACGTGGCACGAGCGCGCGGCGGCCCCGGGTGGGCGCCGCGCGCTTTCTTTTGCGCAAGGGAGGCCGAGATGGGCGCAACACCGGAAATCGTAATTCTGAACGGCAAGCTGATCACCTTCGATGACGCAAAGCCGCGCGCCGAGGCGCTGGCGATCAGCGGCGGGGTCATCGCGGCGGTGGGCACGACGGACGAGATCCGCGGCATGTCCGGCCCGGCCACGCGCGTTTTCGACGCACAGGGCGCCACGGTACTGCCCGGTTTCATCGACAGCCATGTGCACCTTTTCGGTGGATCGGTGGAGCTGGGGTATCTGGACCTGCACGGCGTGCAGGGCGAGGAGCAGTTGACGCGGGCGGTGCGCGAATGGTCCGCGCAGTGCCCGGATGACAAGGTCTGCTTCGCCGTGCAGGCGGCCTATGCCATCATGGGGCCGGGGCGTCAGACCACGCGCCATGACCTCGACCGCGTGCTGCCCGACCGGCCCTTTGCGATGTTCGCGCCCGACCATCATACCATCTGGGCCAACACCAAGGCGCTGGAGGCCGCCGGCATCCTGCATGGCGGCGAGGTCGATCAGGGCGCGCAGATCGTCATGGGCGATGACGGTCTGGCAACCGGCGAGCTGCAGGAGCCCTCGGCCTATGCGCCGGTGCTGCGGCTCACGCGGCATGCCGGGCGCGACATGGCCGGTCTTGTCACGGGCGCCAACCCGCAGCCGCGCGCGACCGCCGCCGAGCGCGCGGCCGACAAGGCGGCCATCGCGGACGGGATGAAGCACTGCGCCAGCCACGGTATCACGGGCCTGCACAACATGGACGGCAATATCTACCAGCTCGAACTGCTGTCCGAGATGGAGGATGACGGCACGCTGCTGTGCCGCACCGAGGTGCCGTTTCACTACAAGAGCTTCGATCCGCTCGACCGGTTCGAGGAGGCCGACGAGATGCGCCGCCGCTTCAACGGCGAGAACGTCTGGTGCAACCGCGTCAAGATGTTCATGGACGGCGTTGTCGAAAGCCGCACCGCGCTGATGCTGGAGCCCTATCCGGGCACGGATCACATCGGCGACGCGGTGTTCGAGCCGGAGCATTTCACCGAGGCATGCAAGCGGGCCGATGCCATGGGGTTCCAGATCGCCACGCATGCCATTGGCGATCTGGCGATCCGCCGGACGCTTGACGGCTACGAGGCCGCCCGAAACGCAAACGGCAAGCGCGACGCGCGTCACCGGGTGGAGCATATCGAGGTGCTGCACCCCGATGACCTGCCGCGCTTTGCCGCGCTGGACGTCGTTGCCTCGATCCAGCCGGGCCACGCGCCGTTCGGCGGAATATTCCCGCCAGAAGGCATGGACGAGGTGTTGCACGCCAAGCAGCTGCCGGGTGCCTTCGCGTGGCAGGACATACGCAACAGCGGCGCCAAGGTGGTGTTTTCCACCGACTGGCCGGTGATCCCGGTGGATGTCATGCCCAACGTCAAGGCCGCGGTCGCGCCGATCGCCCTGGACGGGTTCAAGGACCAGTCACAGGGCCTGATGGACACGCTGGAAAGTTACACCGCCGGCAACGCCTGGGTGGAGTTCCGGGAGGATCGCAAGGGGCGCCTCAAGCCGGGGATGCTGGCCGATGTCGCGGTCATGTCGCATGACCTTGAGGCGCTGGAGCCCGGCAGCCTTGACTCCGCACGCGCCGCGCTGACGGTCTGTGGCGGGCGCGTCACGTGGGAGGCATGAACGCGCCTTCGGGCGCTACCCCGTCACGTCGAGGATGAGCTCGGCCGCCCGGCCGCGCCCGTCGGCCGCCACCATGTCCGCAGCGATGCCGCGCAGCCTGTCGTGCAGCGCGGCGTCGCCGATCAGCGTGTCCAGCGCGTCGATCATTTCCTGATCGCGCCACGCGTACCGGTCGAGGTGCCGGCCCAGCCCGGTGTCGTGCAAACGCCGGGCATTGTCGTGCCCGTCCCAGCAATAGGGCATCACGATCGAGGGCTTGCCGTAATACAGCGCCTCGTGAACGGAGTTGTTGCCGCCGTGGTGGATCACGAGATCGCATTGCGCGATCACGCTGGGCTGGGGATACCAGTAATCGAGATGCACGTTATCGGGGACGTGATGGAACGAGTCCTTGTAACCGCCCACGTTTATCAGGAAGCGATAGGGAAGCTCGGCGAACAGGCGGATCATGCGCTCGAACAGGGCGACGTCCGCCGCGCCCAGGCTGCCGAAGGAGACATAGACCACCGGCGTGTCCCGGGCCGCCGGAATGTCGGGCATCTCGAAAGGCTCTTCCTGGCGCACGCATCCCTCGAGGTACTCGAAACGGGGCGGTGTCAGCGGGACCGACCGCTCGAAACGCAGGGGTGAGGCGTAGAGCAGAAGATTGAGCACCGGGGAGGGCTCCATGAACTGGCCCGGGGGCAGCGGTGACAGGCCACACCGATGCCGAAAGGCGTTGTAGCGGTCGTGGACCGGGCTCAGCGCGGCGCTGTAGTTTTCCCGGAAGGCGGCGAACGCCCCGGGCTCGTCGGCGCCCAGGCCGGACATCACCGGCGGGATGCGCGCGTCGGCGATCTCCGTTTCGGCGCAGGAGACCATGCGCACCCACGGCCGCCCTGATTGCAGCACCGCGGGGAACGCGATCACGTTGTCCACGACGATGGCATCGGGCGCCAAGGATGCCAGCACGTCTTGCAGCGGGGCCTCGGCGATCTCCGCGCTTTCGACGATCGCCTTCCAGCAATCATAGGCATAGGTCGGGATCTGTTCCTGCGGTCCAAGCCGGAAATGCGGCAGGTGGCGGGTGATGAAGGCCGACCAGAATTGTTCAAGCTCCTCGTCCGACATGTCCGGCGCCATCGGAACAGGATGCTCGGCAAAGCCGTAATTCTCGAACACGCCGGCGAAACCCGGATCGCACAGAAATACCGCCTCGTGTCCGCGGTCGCGAAGCGCCTGCGCGATGCCGACACAGTTGAGCGCCGCGCCGAAGGACGCCTCGGGAAAGAAGGCAATGGTCTTTTTCTTCATTGGCATGTTTTACTGTCGCGGCTTGCCCGCCCCGGTTGAAATCTCGATCGGCACCGCGCCATGTGTCAGACTAGGCAGGTCGCGGTCAATCGCATTCGCGCCGCGCCGCTGTCATCGGCGGACGGGCCGTGCAATGGGCGGCACCCCGCGGTTGGATACGCGCGGTCTCTGGTTCAATGCCGCGCGCACGTGCCGTGTCATCAGATCGGCGGCGCGTTCGGTATCCCCTGCCTCGGCAGCATCGAGGATGGCCAGATGCTCACGGAATGCCTCGCGCAGTCGGCGCCGGTTGACGCCGCCGTGATAGCTCGAAAGACGCCTCAGGCGTGTCTGCTGGCGGATGGCCCGGGCAAGGAAACGGTTCCTGCAGCACGCCGCGACGGCATCATGGAAATCCGCCCCCGCATTGACCCATGCGCGCATTTCAGTCTCCGCCACCGCGTCCGAGATCAGCGCCATGTGCCGGCGGCGAATGTCGCCGAAAAGGGCGGTGTCGGGCACGAATCCCGGTTCGCGCAGTGCGGCGGGCTCGATGAGTTCTCGGAACCTGGCGCTTTCCTCTATGGCAGACAGGGAATCGGGCGCGGGACCGAAGCGCCATTGCTGGCCGTGGCCGCGTTCCAGCAGGCCGTCCTCGGTCATCCAGGCCAGCACGTGCATCACCGTCGGCCGCGCCGCATCGTAGCGCCGCATCAAGTCGTTGACGCTCACCGTGTCACCCAGCCTGTTGGCAAACCGGTCACGCAATATCGCCCGGAATAGTTCGTCCTCTTCCGAGGCCGGCAGGTCGGGCGCATCCGCCGGGTCGGTGTCGAGCGGCCGGGCGAGGGAATAACCCTGTCGCGGAACGTAATGCAGTATTCCGCGTTCCGTCAGCAGCCGCAGCGCCGCCCGGATCGGGGTACGTGACACGCCGAAACTGTCGGCGAACCGCTGCTCGACAACCTTTGTGCCGGGCTCCGCCCCGTCCACGCGCAGCGTTTCGACGATCCGCCTCGCAAGGTCGGTGTGGCTCTTGCGTCGCCGCTCCATCCTCAATTCGCCGTTTCCTTGGTCGATTTCGGCGCCTTATCAGCCCCTCTGCCGCGCGCCCAGTCGATTTTCATTGACGTATAAATTTATTAAAAAATACAATTTTGTCCATACCCGCGGATTCGGGGCCTCCCGGACAAGGATAAACATGCGGGCAAAACGGGCCTTGGCAGGCGGTTGCCATGCCATGGTCGAACAACATGACGACGCACCACAGGGAGACATGAACAATGCAACAGAAGGCTTTCTCCAAGACGCTTCTGGCCGGCTTGCCCGCGGCGGCGCTCGCGCTTGGCATCGCACCGGCGGCGGCGCAGTCGATCGTGGTCTCGAACTGGGACGGCTACATGCCGGCCGATTTCGCCGAACAGTTCGAGGCCGAAACCGGGATCTCGGTCGATATCGCCAACCACGCCACGAACGAGGAGATCATGGGCAAGGTCACCGCGTCGGGCGGGCAGGGCTATGACCTGATCTTCGTTTCCTCGCCCTTTGCCGAGGCGCTGGACAAGCTGGGCATCGCTGCCGACCTCGATCATTCGATGATCCCCAACATCGACAACCTCTACGCCGAGGCGCGGCAGTTGCCCTATGACGAGGGGCTGGAGTTCTCGGTGCCTTACGCGTGGGGGACGACCGGCCTGTGCTACCGTTCCGATCTCGTCGAGGAAGAGCCCGACAGCTGGATGGATTTGCTCGACCCGTCCGAGGAGCTTTCCGGCAAGGTCACCATGCTGTCGACCGACCGCTGGCTTATCGGTGCCGCGGCGCTTGCCAAGGGCTATTCCGTCAATGTCACTGACGAGGACAAGCTGGCCGAGATCAAGGACCTGCTGATTTCGGCCAAGGACGGCCTGCTGGCATATGACGACACGACATTCTATTCCAAGCTGGTTTCGGGCGAGGCGAGCCTCGTTCACGCGTGGGACGGCTGGTGCAACTACGGCATCGCCGAGAACGGCGACATCAAGTACACGATCCCCCAAGAGGGCACAGACCTGTGGGTCGACACGATGGTGGTGATGGACAGCTCCGACAACAAGGAAGCGGCGCACGCCTTCATCAACTACATCCTCGGGGCGGACACCCACAAATGGGTTGTCGAGAACATCCTTTACAAGGTGCCCAACGAGGCCTCGATGGAGGCGCTCGACGCCTCGCTGCTCGAGACCTTTCCCAATCTCGGAATGGATCCCGCGAAGATGCTCCAGTACGAGATGCTGCGCGACGTGGGCAATGCGCAGAAGGATTACAGCCGCCTCAAGACCGAGGTGATGTCGGCCCAGTAAGCCGGCCGCGCAACCGGTGGCCGCGGCTGACCGCGGTCACCCCTCGTCGCAGTATCCTCGCGCAGAAGGCAGTCAGACGTGTATCAGAGATTGCGAAGCGTCCTGTTTATCGGGCCGGGGCTGGCATGGCTGACCGCGTTCATGGTCGTGCCGTGCGTGCTGGTCCTTGTCTACTCGTTCTTCGAGAGGGGGGTTTACGGCGGGATCGTCTATGAATTCACCCTCGAGAATTTCGACCGGGCCTTTGATCCGCTCTACCTTGCCGTCCTGCTGAAATCCGCCCGGATCGCCGGAATGGCGACGCTGATCGCGCTGCTCATTGCCTACCCCGCGGCCTATGCCATCGCGCGGGCGCCGCGCGACCGCCAGCCCGTCTATCTCTTTCTCGTGATGCTGCCGTTCTGGAGCAACTACCTCATCCGCACCTATGCGTGGATCGTGATGCTCAACCGCGAGGGGCTGATCAACCGCGCCCTGATAGATTTCGGGATCGTGGGCGAGGCGCTGCCCTTGCTTTACACCGAGGCGTCGGTGGTGACCGGTCTGGTCTACAATTACGTGCCGTTCGTGATCCTCGCGATCTACTCGTCCATCAGCCGGCTCAACCCCGAGATCGCCGAGGCCTCGGAAGACCTCGGCGCGCCGTCCCACAAGACGTTCCTGAGGGTCATCCTGCCCCTTACCCTGCCCGGGATCGCCGCGGGGGCGGTGTTCGTCTTCGTGCTGTCCATCGGCAATTTCATAACGCCCGACCTGCTGGGCGGCGGCCGCGTGCAGATGGTCGGCAACCTGATCTACGACCAGTTCCTGGAGGCGCGCGACTGGCCCTTCGGCTCGGCGCTGTCGCTGATCCTGATCGGCGTGATGATGTGCCTGCTGTTCGCGCAGGCGGTGGCCGTCAACCGTTCGGCGGAGGGCACGAAATGAGCGCGCGCCCCCCCCGCCGCCACGATCCCGCCAAGGCGTTTCTGGGCGCGCACCTCTGGCTGGTCTACGCCTTTCTGTACGTGCCGATCCTCGTGCTGATGGCCCTGTCGTTCAACGAGCTGGGCTTGCCGACCGCGTGGGGCGGTGTGTCGTTCAAGTGGTATGCAGCCCTGGCCGAGAATGACGCCGTCCTGCGCGCCGCGCTCAACACGGTGATCGTGGCCGTCGTCTCGACCATCCTCGCCACCCTGCTGGGGGCGCTGCTCGCCTTCGGGGTGGAACGGCGCAAGCGGCGCAGCAACACTATGGAGGCGTTGCTTTTCGCGCCGATGATCATCCCCGACATCGTGCTGGCGATCGCGCTGTTGTCGTTCTTCACCGCGCTGGAATTCACGCTCGGACTGCATTCCATCATCATGAGCCACGTGGTGTTCAACATTGCCTTCGTCTGCGCGGTGGTGCGCACACGCCTGCGCAACTTCGACTTTTCCATCGTCGATGCCAGCATCGACCTCGGTGCCGGCGAGATCACCACGTTCCGCCGCATCACCCTGCCGGCGATCTTTCCCGGCGTGCTGGCGGGGGGGCTGCTGGCCTTCACGCTGTCGGTGGACGAGTTCATCATCGCTTATTTCACCGCCGGGGCCGGGCAAGGGTCGACCACCCTGCCGATGCAGATCTACTCGATGATCCGCTTCGGCGTGACACCGGAAATCAACGCCATGGCGACCATCGTGATGCTTGTGAGCTTCACGCTGGTCTTCATCTCGCAGCGTCTGGACAGAAGATCGATCAGCCAATGACCGCAGAGGACACCAATATGCCGGCCAATGCAGAAGAGGCCGCCGCCAGCGTGATTCGCCTCGAATCCGTGACCAAGCGCTTCGGTGCCGTCACCGCCGTCGACAACGTGACGCTCGACTTGCGCGAGAATGAGTTCTTTGCCTTGCTGGGGCCGTCGGGTTGCGGCAAGACCACGCTCTTGCGGATGATCGCCGGCTTCGAGACCCTCAACGAGGGGCGCATCCTGCTCGATGGCCAGGATATTGCCCCGCTTCGTCCCAACCGGCGGCCGATCAACCTGATGTTCCAGTCCTTCGCCCTGTTTCCGCACATGAGCGTGCGGGCGAACGTGTCCTACGGGCTGGAGATGGAGGGCCTGCGCGGGGCTGACCTCGGGAACCGGGTCGATCGCATTCTGGGGACCACGCAGCTCATGGAACTGGCGGACCGCAAGCCCGATCAGCTGTCGGGCGGCCAGCGCCAGCGCGTCGCGCTTGCCCGCGCGCTCGTGAAGGAGCCGCGCGTCCTGTTGCTGGACGAGCCGCTGGCCGCGCTCGACAAGAAACTGCGCGAGCAGATGCAGCTGGAACTCAAGCGCCTGCAGCACGAGGTCGGCATCACCTTCATCGTCGTCACCCACGACCAGGAGGAGGCGCTGGTCATGGCCGACCGGATCGCGCTCATGCGCGGTGGCGAGGTCAAGCAGTGCGCGACGCCACAGCAGCTCTACGAACATCCCAACAGCCGCTTCGTGGCCGACTTCATCGGCGTCATGAATTTTCTCGACGGGGAGGCCGTGGACGCAGGCGTGGGCGTGCCAGGTTTGGGGACGCTGCATGGCGAAGGGGCCGACAAGGTTCGGCCGGGCGCACGCGCCTGCCTCGCGATCCGGCCCGAGCGGCTCAGGGTGACGCCCGCGGCGCGCGCGGAAGAGGGCATGGAGGGGCATCTGACCGACATTGCCTATCACGGTCAGGACATTGGCCTGCACATCGCGCTGGCCGAGGGGCAGCACCGGCTGGTGGCAAGGGTTTCGGCGGCGGCCGACGGCGCCGCCGACTTCGCCGTGGGCGATCGGGTCCGCGTCGGGTGGGACGCCGCGCATGCACGCATCCTGCCCGACGACCGCGACAATGCCGAAAAAACGGGCGGCCCGGCGGCCGTCTAGCCGAAAACGCACAACAGAGGAGGTCATCCAATGCCAGACAAGAAAACAATCGCCTTTTTCCCGGAGGCGGCCTTCGGTCCAGCCCTTAACTCGGTTGGGATCGCGCAGGCGTGCCGGGACCTGGGCCACCGCTGTGTCTTCATCACCGATCCGGGCTTTACCGGCGTGTTCGCGGATTACGGTTTCGAAGAGCATCACGTGAACATGTCCGAACCGATGCCGGCCGAGCAGATGGCGAAATACTGGTCGGACTTCATCAATAGCCACATTCCCAACTTCAACCTCACCCCCTACGAGCAGATCGACAACTACGTGAAGGAATGCTGGGAGGCGATCGTCGATACCTCGAAGTGGGCCGAGAAGGAGCTGCCGGGTATCCTGAAGGAAATCAAGCCGGACCTCATCTGCATCGACAACGTTGTGCTGTACCCCGCGACCAAGCAGTACGGCGTGCCATGGGTGCGCATCATCTCCTGTTCGGAAAACGAGATTCCCGACCCGGCGATCCCGCCGCACCTGTCGGGCTGCGGCGAGAACGACAGCGCCTGCCACGAGGCGTTCACCAACAGGTTCAACGAGGTCATCGGGCCGGTGCACGAGGATTTCAACGCCTTTCTGGAGAGTTGTGGCGAGGAGCCGTATCCCCTTGGCGAGTTCTTCGAGCAGAGCCCGTATCTCAACCTTCTGCTCTATCCCGAGCCGGTCAAGTTCAACCGCCAGACACCGCTTGATCCCGACCGTTTCAAGTACCTCGAGGGATGCGTCCGGACAGAGAAGCCCTACGATGTGCCCGATTTCGGCGCGCACAACGACAAGCCGCTGCTTTACGTGTCCTTCGGCAGCCTTGGCGCGGGCGACACCGACCAGATCAAGAAGATCATCGATTTCCTCGGCAAGCAGCCCTATCGCGCGCTGGTCAACGTGGGCGACTACGAGGCCGAGTACGACCGCGACACCATGCCGTCGAACGTGCATGTCGCGTCGTGGTTCCCGCAGCCCTCGGTCATTCCGCTGGCGGATGCCGTGGTGCATCACGGCGGCAACAACAGTTTCACCGAGTGTCTGTACTTCGGCAAGCCCGCGATCATCATGCCCTATGTCTGGGACGGTCACGACAACGCCACCCGGGTGGAGGAGACCGGCCACGGCTTCAAGATGCACCGCATGAACTGGACCGAGGAGGAGTTCGCCGGAAAGATCGAGAAATGCCTGACCGATCCGGACCTGAAGGCGCGCTGCGAGGCCACCAGCAAGCACATGCAGAACAATGGCGGCCCGAAGGTTGCCGCCCGGCATCTCGATGAGCTTCTCAAGAAAACCTATGGCTGACACCCGGCTGGCCGGGCGCAACCACGCGCCCGGCCGGCACACCGAACTCAATGGAGTCGCAGACCGTGACCACGCCGATCCTTAGAAAACCAGAAGAGATCACAGACACCGCTGATTGGGGCGAGATCCCCACCATGATAGAGGGGCATTCCCGCACCTCGGGCGTCTTGTTGCACAAGGGCCCTGACGGTCGCAGCGAATGCGGCGTCTGGATATGCACCCCGGGCTACTGGGACTGCCACGTGACGCGTGACGAGTTCTGCCATTTCCTGCAGGGCAGGGCGACCTATACCCGTGACGACGGCGAGGTGATCGAGATCACGCCCGGCACGGCGGCCTTTTTCGAGGAGGGCTGGCGCGGCACCTGCCGCGTGCACGAGACCCTGCGCAAGGTCTACATGATCCGCTGACCCGACAGCCAGAAAGGACCGAGCATGTCCCAATTCGATCCGTTCGCGCGCCAGTTCTTCCATGACAACGCCTATCACCCGGCCGGCGAGGGCGGCACCCACCATGTCGTGAATCCCGCGACGCTGGAGCGTGAGGGGGCGATCGCGCTCGGCACAGTCGACGCGGCCGAGCAGATGCTGGCCCGCGCCCGGATCGCGCAGAAGGCATGGGGCGCGCTGGATGAGCTTACACGCGCAAGCTACCTGCATCGCGTCGCCGATTCGATCGCCGCAGACCACGCGGATGCCGCGCGGCTCATGGTGCTGGAGCAGGGCAAGCCGTACCCAGAGGCGACGGGCGAGATCGCCAACGTCGCCGGCTGTTTCCGCTACTTTGCCGAGATGGCGCGCGACACGGGCGGCATGATGCCCGGAACGACGCAGGCGGGCTCCTTCCAGTTCGCGCGCCAGTTTCCCTATGGCGTCAGCGTTCACATCGTTCCCTACAATTTTCCGATCCTGCTTATGTGCTGGACCGTCGCGGCCTCTCTCGCCGCTGGAAACGCCTGCGTCGTCAAGCCGTCGGAAAAGACGTCGCTTTCAACCTTGCGCTTCATGAAACATTTCAGCCACCTGCCGCCGGGGGTGGTCTCCTGCATCACCGGCGGTGTCGAGACGGGACAGGCGCTTATCCGGTCGCGCCACAGCGACGTCGTGGCCTTCACCGGCAGCGTGCCCGCGGCGAAATCGGTCGCGACCGCCTGCGCCGAGCAGTTGAAACCCTGCATCATCGAGGCGGGTGGCAGCGACCCCATGATCGTGACTGCCGAAGCGCCGCTCGACGTGGCGGTGGCCGGGGCGGCAACGGCCGCCTTTCACCTCTCCGGGCAGATCTGCACCTCGACCGAGCGGTTCTTCGTGCACGACGCGGTGCATGATGACTTCGTCGAAGGGCTGGCGGGAATGGCGCGCAAGCTGCGCGTGGGAAACGGGCTGGAGCGGTCGGAGATCGGGCCGCTGGTGAACGAGGCCACGCGCGACAAGGTGGCCAGACTCGTGGACGGGGCCGTGGCGAACGGCGCGCAACTGGTCTGCGGCGGACGTGTGCCCCCGGGGCGCAATACCGGCTGGTTCTACGAGCCGACGGTGCTGACCGGGGTTACGCCGGCCATGGAAATCATGCGTGAGGAGGTTTTCGGCCCTGTCGCCGCGATCGTCCGCGTCGGGAGCCTGGACGAGGCGCTGGAACATGCCAATGACAGCGATTTCGGCCTCGGCGCGAGCCTTTTCACCACCAGCCTGCAGGAGGCGATGGAGGCGTATGACCGCCTTGAGGCCGGGATGGTCTGGGTCAACAACCCCCTGATCGACAACGATGCGCTGCCCTTCGGCGGGTGGAAGATGTCCGGTCTCGGCCGGTCATTGTCGCGGATCGGGCTCGATTCCTTCCGCCAGACCAAGATGGGCGTGATCGACTGGAAACCCGAAATTCAGGACTGGTGGTACCCTTACCCCGACGAATGGTTCCACGACACCGACGGGTCACGGTTCTGAGCGGACCATCGCGCGCCCTTTTCCGTCATGGCAGCGGGCTCACCCCGAAAAGGAGCGGGTGCGCCGCAAGCAGCCCGACATAGAGCGCGGCGGCCGTGATCAGCCGCAGCCCGGCCCCGGCCCAAGAGGACGGCACCGGGGCCGCGGCGCGGGTGGCGGCATCCAGGGCCGCCCAGCGAGGCCCCAGTTCCCGTTTCTTTCGGCGCGTCACCAGCGGCATCCCTAAAAGTGCGAAGCCGCCGAAGACGCCGAAGGTGATCACGTGCGCAAGGTCGCCGTTGGGGACGAGATGGGCCAGCGCCCATAGCGCAAGGGCCAAGAGCAGCGGATGCCGCGTGATCCGGACGATCCCGGGCCGCGCCGGATCGAAGCGGGCAGCGCCGGGACCTCCGAAGGAGAATGGGTTGGGCCGACCCGCGGCCAGCGCGAGGAGCACAAAGACACCTGCCATGGCAGCCAGCGGAACATGGTTTTGCCATGGCGCATAGCTCCACACCGGCACGTAGGGCGCCCGGCCCGCGGCGACGATGACCCAGCCCAGTACTGTCACCGACAGCACCGAATACGCCAGCGTGAAACCTGCCGCGCCCAGCCGGGCCACGAGCCACGGGCGCAGCGGCGGACGGATGGGCAGCGAGTGGGTCAGGAAGAACGTCGCGAAGGCGAGTATGAACTCCGTCCAGTTCATGATGTCCCCTTGCCGGTGCTTGCCGGATGCGCCGTGGCCGCGTGGCGTGCCGTACCTGCATCCCTGGCCCCCACGGGGCGCGACATATTGATGAATGTCAAGCGCCGCCGCGTCGGGGTCGGTGCCGTGAAATGTCACGCCAGCAGCTGGCGCTGCTCCAGGCCCGGGCGCCGGCGCTCATGCTGCGGTCCTCTCGGTTTCGAGCGCGCGGGCGACCAGCCCCGGAACGCCCGGCGCGCAGCCGATGGGATCGAGCAGCACACCCTCGAAACCGGTCTGGTCAAGCGCCTCGGGAATGTCGTCGGTCACATGCCCGCCCTTGGCGGCAAAGAAGGGCAGGCAGACCGCGCGCGGACCAAGGCCGGCGGCCACCTCCGCGAGGTAGGGCCGCTCCTCGACGAACCCGGTGCGTATTTCCGCGAACGTCATGCGCCCGGCGAGCGCCTCGGCGAAGGCGCGGGTGTCCCTCGCCGAGTTGGGGCTGCGCCCGGAGCCGTGACCGGCTATGAACAGCCGCGTCTCCGGGCCGGCCCATCCGCGCCGTGCCAGCGTCGCGCGCAGCAGGTCTGCAGCCAGCGGGGGCAAGTCGGGTGAAACGCCAAGCGGACGCATCAGCTGCGCCCCGGGGGCCTCGTGCAGCCGCCCACGCAGGTTTTCGCCGGTGAACCACCCCTCGGTCATGAACATCGGGTAGACGAGCGGCGCAGGCCCGGCGGCGGCGAGCGCGGCATCGAGTGCCCCATCCTTGGCCAGCGTGGCCGCCCCGACATGCCAGCCGGGCAGGACAGCCCGCACCCGTGCGGCGAACCTCTGCAGCGTGGCCTCGGCGGGATCGGGCGCGCCGGGCTGGCCGTGGCTGACGATGACGGCCGCGGCGCCGGTTCCCGGTGCCTGCGGAGAAAGTGATCTTGTTGATGACATCGTGTTTTCCCCAAGCGTTTCAGATTGGCAGGCGGCTGACGTCCTCCGGCGCGGCGGCCCCGTTGAATCTAACGGCGCTGTCCCGTTCCCGAACGCAGCCGCGTGCGTCCCGCCCCGAGCGCGTGAGTTCCACATGCCCCGCTGTCGCGCCATGGACGATCCATGGGGAGTTTAGCGCGAACGCTTCTGACGTCTAAGCAGGAATCGATGCCCGCCCGTTGCCCGGGCGCGCCAGGTCAACCGCAAGCCCGCTGACCGCGACCGCAGGTGCCGACAGGCGCCTCCGGATGCCTCCGGCGGGAGTATTTCCGGCAAGATGAAGGGGCCTGGTACCCCGGCTTCATCTTGCGTCAAGTACTCCGGGGGAGTCGCGCTTTGCGCGACGGGGGCAGCGCCCCCGCAACCGGTCGGAGGATCGTCCCGGGCCTGCGACGGGTCATTCCCGACGGCTTGATAAAAGTCAATGATCCTGCCGGGCGGCCGCGCGACAGTCCCGTCATGATCCGGCGCGACGGGCCCGCACGGGCGGATCAGCCCGAAGGAACCGGGCCTTCCATCTGCCCCGTGCCCAAGCGCCGCCAGCGCCAAAAAGGGGCCAACCCATGAGGACCGTGCTGATGCGTGTATTCTCCGAACCCTACCGCGTCTTCTTCCTGGCCGCGGGGCTTTATGCCGCCTTCGCCATGCTGGTCTGGGAACTCTGGCTCGGCGGCCTGTTCGCCGGCGGCATGATGGGCGGCATGCCGTTCGCGGCGCCGCCGCATCTTTGGCATGCCCACGAGATGATCTTCGGCTATGCCAGCGCCGCGCTGGGCGGGTTCTTCCTGACGGCGGTCCCCAACTGGACGAGCAGCCGGGCGGCGGCGCGGGCTTTCGTGGTGGCGGCGGCGCTGGTCTGGCTGGCCGGACGTGTGGCCGTGTGGGTTTCGGGGATTTTGCCACCGTTCCTGGTCGCGCTGGTGGACCTGGCGTTTCTGCCGATGCTCGGGGTCAGGATCATGCTCATGCTGGCCAAGCGCCCCAAGCCGCAGAACGTGGCGTTTCTCGGCTTTCTCGCCCTGGTGTGGGGCGGCAACCTCCTTGTACATCTGGAATGGCTGGGCCTGGCCGGCACGCTGGACGTCGGCATGCGCGTCGGTATCCTCGCGCTTTGCCTGATGATCGCGGTGCTCGGCGGGCGCGTCACGCCCGGCTTCACCCGCAATGCCCTGAAACGCCGGGGCGTTGCGGAGACGTCGCTGCCGCGCACGCGCAAGCCGCTGGATCTTGCCGCGGTCGTGCTGATCGGGCTTGTGCCGCTCGCGCTGATGGCCGGTGTGCCGGTGGCCTTGACCGGAACGCTGGCCATTGCCGGGGGCGCGGCGCAAGTCGTGCGCATCGCTTTCTGGGGCGCGCACCGCGTGCTGGGCCAACCGATCCTCTGGGCGCTGCATCTCGGCATGGCGATGCTGGGTGTCGGTCTGATCCTGTGGGGTCTCAGCCTGCTCGGCCGGGGCAGCGAGGTGGCCGCTTTGCATGTTCTGGGTATCGGCGCCGTTGGCGGCATGACACTCGCGGTGATGAGCCGGGCGGTTCTGGGACATACCGGCCGCGCTCTGGTCGCGCCGGGGGCGGTGGCGGTGGCCTACGGGCTCGTGGCCATGGCCGCGGCCCTGCGCTGGGCGGGCGCGACCATGGGCGGCGGTGTCTATGTCCCCGTCATGCTCGCCACCGGCGCGCTCTGGATAGCGGGCTTTGCCCTATACGTCGCGGCCCTCTGGCCGGCGTTCACCGGGCCGCGGAAGGTGGCGGCCAACGAAAGCTGAGACGAAACGGCACAAGCCGCCGGAACCCGGCAGCCGCGCGCGGTTGCCGCGCGCGCCGTCGAGCCCCGTCAAGGCGTCTTGTTCCATGCGTCTGCCGGGTCCTGCTCGGCAAACTCCTGCAGGGCCTCTATGTCCCGCACGGTGGCGTGATGGCGCGATACCTCGACCCCGACGGGTTTGAGTTTGGAGAACGCGCGCGACAGGCTCTCGGGCTTCATGCCGAGCCGCCCGGCGATCAGCGCCTTGTCATATGGCAGGCGCACGACGCACGACCCGCTTTCGCCGTCGCACAGGTGGATCAGGAAGTCTGCCACGCGCTGTGCGCCCGTCTGGGCCTTGATCTGTTCGACCTGTCCAACCAGCGCGTGCAGATGCTGAAACGTCGCGGCGAGCACCGACACCGCAAGTTCTGGTTGATGGTGCAGGATCGAGATGAACGTGCGCGCGGAGATCTGCAGCAGCTTGCAGTCGGTGACGGCCTCGGCCGAGACCGGGTAGGGCTTGAGGCGGAATGCCACCGCTTCCCCGAAGCTCTGCCCGCGCGTGAACACGTTGACCACCGCCTCGTTGCCGTTCGATGCCACGCGGTAAAGCTTGACCCAGCCTTCGAGAACGATGTGGATCACCTGCGCGCTTTCGCCTTGCAGGAAAACCGTTTCACCGCGCGCGCAGTCGCGCGTCGATGCATCGGTGAGCAGCTTCTCGATCACGTGCTCCGGCAGGCCCTGCAGCAGCAGCGATCCGCGCGCCGTTTCCAGATTTTCCGTTCTCAGCATGAGTGTCACGACCTCGTTTCACGCGGGGTGTATACCAGAACGTCACGGCACCCAATGCCGTTCGCGCGCCGAAGTGGTGCCGCGGCGCCTGCACGCTCAAGGGGGCATCCGGCAATCGGCATGGAACCCGTTCCAGGGCCGCGACGCTGCGCCGGGGACTTGTTGGCCGCCGATGGCAGGCTGGTGTAGGCGGGTGACGGTGTCGCGATGGGCGGGATGCAGGCAATGGAGGATGCAGGTATGGGCAGGTTCAGGGCTGCGGTTTTCGACTGGGCGGGCACGACCGTGGATTTCGGCTGCTTCGCCCCGGCGGCGGCTTTCGTCAAGGCGTTTGCCGCGTGCGGTGTCGAGGTCAGCCACGAAGAGGCGCGCGCGCCCATGGGCAGCGCCAAGCGCGACCATATCCGGGCCATGCTGGACATTGAGCCGGTCGCCGCACGGTGGGCTGCCGAACATGGCGCCGCCCCGGGCGAGGCCGATGTCGAGCGGGTCTACGAAGTTTACGTGCCGATGAACGAGACCGCGGCGGCGGAACATGCCGAGCTCGTGCCCGGAATGGCGGCGGTTGTGGGCAACCTCCGCGGGCGGGGCATGAAGATCGGCTCGACCACGGGCTATACACGCTCGATCATGGAGCGGGTGTTGCCCGTTGCCGCGGCGCAGGGCTACGCGCCCGACAACGTTGTGTGTTCCGACGACCTGCCCGAGGGGCGGCCGGGGCCGCTTGGGATGTACCAGTGTTTCATCGACCTGCGTGTCTACCCGCCCCGATCGGTGATCAAGGTGGATGACACCGCGCCGGGTATCGCCGAGGGGGTTGCGGCGGGATGCGTGACGGTGGGCGTGGCACTGTCGGGCAATGCTGTCGCCAAGACGCCAGCGGAGCTGGCCGCGATGGACGCGCCGGCGGTTGAACGCCTGCGGCAAGCGGCGACAGAGATGCTGCGCGCCGCGGGGGCGGACCATGTGATCGACACGGTGGCCGACCTGCCGGCGCTCATCGACGCGCTGGATTCCGGTGGCTGATTGTCCACCCCGCCGGCCGGCCCACCGTTGCGGTGTGTGTCAGCGGTCCGACACCTCGTTCAGACGGCGGTTGCTGTCTTCGACCTGCGCGATGCGCTCTTGCGCGGCCCGGCCGGCGCGGCTTACCAGCATGCCCACCATGCTTTCCACCAGCACCATGCTGGCCACGTATGACGAATAGAAATGCGGGCTTTCCGTGGGAACGATGAACCCGGCCGAGCAATGCCGCAGCGCCGGGCATGCGTGCGTATCGGTGATGACCACGACGTGGACGCCCTGCCGGTGCGCCACCTCGGCGGCGCGAACGACGCGCGCGGAAAAGGGTGGCTTGGTTATGACGACCATCGCGTCGTCCGGGCCAAGGCGGCTGAGGGATGACCCCAGCGATGCCCCCATCCGGCTGGCAAGGTGCCAGTTTTCGACACAGAAATCGGCCATGTAGCAAAGATACTCGGCCAGCCCTGTCGATCCGAGCTCACCGAGTAGAAGCACCTCCTGCGAATGGTAGAGCCGGTCGACGACCTCGTTCAGCCGCCTCTGGTCGATCTGCTGTGCCATCTGCTCGATGTTGTGCAGGCAGGCCGATACGTGCGCGGGAAAGAAGCTTTCCGAGCTGTCGCCATGTGCGGCCTGAAGCTGCTGCGCACGGTCCGCGAAGTTGCTGATCCGGTGCGAGATGTTCGTGCGCATGGCGTCGCGCAGGGCATCGACGCTATCGTAGTCAAGCGCACGGGCCAGCCGCGAGAATGTCGCCGGCGCGATGCCGCTTTCCTGCGACACGGCGCGCAGGCTGCGCGTGGCGACGTCGAGCGGGTGGGCGGCGACGTAATCGCCCGCGTCCCGCAGGCGCGGGCTCAGGCCGTCATAGCGTTCGGCAAGGCGTTGTTCGAAGCGAACGGTCACCTGCTGCACCTCCTTTCCGTTGAACCGGATGTTTCAATTGTTTCATCTATTGTCAATGTGAAAAACATTTGTTTCAGTGTCGTTCGATACATGCGGGATACCCGGGAAATGAGTCACGTCTTTCCAAGACACACCAAGGCCAGGCCACCGCGCGCCGTGCGCGGGCAGGGGGTCTACATATACGACAGCGATGGCAGGGCATATCTTGACGGCTCGGGCGGGGCGGCGGTCTCCTGTCTGGGGCATTCCGACCCGGATGTGATCGACGCGATCCGCAAACAGGCCGAAAGCCTGGCCTTCGCGCATACGGGCTTTTTCACCTCCGACCCGGCCGAGGCGCTTGCCGATCGTCTCGCGGCGCACGCCCCCGCGGGGCTGGATCGTGTATATTTCGTCTCGGGCGGCTCCGAAGCGGTTGAGGCCGCGCTCAAGCTGGCGCGGCAGTACATGCTGGAAACCGGCCAGCCGGGGCGCACGCGTTTCATCGCGCGGCGGCAGAGCTATCACGGCAACACGCTTGGCGCCCTTGGCACCGGCGGCAACATGTGGCGGCGCGAACCCTTCGACCCGATCATGACGTCGGCCAGCCATATCGCCCCGTGCTACGCGTATCGCGAACAGAGGGCGGATGAAGCGCCGGAGGACTACGGCCTGCGCGCCGCCAACGAGCTGGAGGCCGAACTGTATCGCGTGGGGCCAGAGAACGTCATCGCCTTCATCGCCGAGCCGGTCGTCGGGGCCACGGCGGGGGCCGTGCCGCCGGCCCCCGGGTATTTTCGCCGCATCCGCGAGATCTGTGATGCGCATGGCATCCTTTTGATCCTTGACGAGGTTATGTGCGGCATGGGGCGTACCGGAACCCTGTTCGCCTGCGAGCAGGAGGGCGTCGTGCCGGATATCCTGTGCATCGCCAAGGGCCTAGGCGCGGGATATCAACCCATCGGCGCGGCGATCTGCTCGGCGCGGATCTACGCGGCCGTCGAAGCCGGCAGCGGATATTTCCAGCACGGGCATACCTATATCGGTCACCCGACGGCCTGCGCTGCCGCGAACGTGGTGGTGGAAAAGCTGACCGATGGCGGGCTGGTCGACCGGTCCGCCCGGATGGGCGCACGTCTGGACAAGGCGTTGAAGGCGGAATTCGGCCAGCATCCGCATGTGGGCGACATCCGGGGGCGCGGCATGTTCCGCGCGCTGGAACTGGTGCGCGACCGCGACAGCAAGGAGCCGTTCGACCCGGGGCGCAACCTGTCCGCGGCGATCAAGGCGCAGGCGATGGAAAACGGCCTGATCTGCTATCCCGGCAGCGGGACCATCGACGGACGCCGCGGCGATCACGTGCTGCTGGCGCCGCCCTTCATCATATCCGATGACCAGATCGGGGAGCTGGTCGACAAGTTGTCATGCAGCCTCGCGGCCGCGCTGCGATGAAACTGCCCAGGATCATGGTCGCGCCGAACGGCGCGCATCTGCACAAATCCGATCATCCTGCGGTTCCGCTGACGCTGCCCGAGATCGTCGAGTGCGCCGCGCAATGCCATGCCCGCGGGGCAGGGGGGCTGCACCTGCATCTGCGGGATGCGCGGGGGCGGCACCTGCTCGACCCATGCGCCTACCGGGCGGCGCTGCGGGAATTGTCAGAGCGGTGTCCCGGCCTGATGGTCCAGGTCACGACCGAGGCGGCCGGCCTCTACTCTGCCGCCGACCAGCGGCGGGTGGCGTTCGGCTCCGGGGCGAGGTTCGTATCCGTCGCCCTGCGCGAGATGCTGCGCGAGCCCGGCGCCGCGCCAGCCTTTTACAGGCGATGCGCCGATGCCGGCATCGTGGTGCAGCACATCCTTTACGATCTTCGCGATGCAAGGTTGTTGAAGAACGTTCTGCCGCCCGGCCTGTTCCGCTCGTCCGGGCTGCAGCTGCTTTTCGTTCTGGGCCGCCACGGCGACGTCGGGCAGAACGGCCCCGCGGCGTTGACGCCCTTCCTCGGCTGGATGGCCGAGGAAGCGATCGCGCCCGACTGGGCCGCCTGCGCGTTCGGACGGCTTGAAACGGAATGCCTCTTGCGGGCCGCCAAGGCGGGCGGCAAATGCCGGGTGGGGTTCGAAAACTCGATCCTTGGCGCGAACGGGGAACCGGCCAGCGGCAATCCGCAGCGTGTCGCGGAACTGCACGCCCGTCTTTCCGCCGCCTGCGGCACCGCCCGTGCCAAGGGGCCCGACGCCGCGCACGCCGGGAGCTGAGCACTTCGCCCGCCGGCAACCGCTATGCAGGTGCCTTCGCGGCGTCCATCGCACAGGACAGCCAGCGTTCCAGATCGGCTGACCGCGGCGGCAGCTGCGCCGCGATGCCGCCGGAGAATTCGAGGAACGCGGCGGCGTTCAGGCGGCTGAGCCCCACGAGCACCGGAATGCCTCGTGACAGCGCGTCTGCGATCACGGGGCGGAAGCCGCGGCCATCCGCCTCGTGTTTGCCGAACTTGTTGACGATCAGGCAGTCTGCGCCGTCCGCCAGCCCCGCCGCGACGTGGCCCACAGCCCGTTCGAGCGCCGCAGGGTCGAGACGGCACCCCCGCGCCCCGTGCCCGAGGCTCTGCGAGATGCGGATGACGGGGCCGTCCGGCAGCACCTTCACGTCCATGTCGCAGGGGCCGGTCTCGGCTGATTGCGTGTTGATCTGGACGGTGCCCGCCGGGTGGTATCCCCGCGAGATCAGAGATTGGGCGACCCCGTGCAGCAGCAGGTCCGTGTCGCCCCGTCCGGGGGCCAGTGTGCAGGCGATGTTCATGGCGCGGCCTCTTCAGGTTTCGTCAAATGGCAGGAATTCGACAAGGGCACCCTCGGGGAGCATGTCGGCATCGGCCGGCAGAAACATGAGCCCGTCGGCCTCCGGCAGTCCACCAACCCGGCCAGAGTGGATCGCGTGATCGAAGCGGACGACCTCTCGCCCCTCGGCGTCGAAGCCTGACAGTGTCGCGGGGCGCAACTCGCAGCGCCCGGCCTTGCGTCTTATGGCGCGGGCCGTGACCACGTGCCGCCGCCGCTGGCCCGCCCCGGCCCGGCCTGTCAGACGCCCCACAAGCGCAGCCCCGAAAAGTTGCCACGTCACGAAGGCCGAGAGCGGGTTGCCGGGCAGCCCGAGCCACGCGGCCTGCCCAAGACGGCCGAACGAGACCGGCTTTCCCGGCTTGATCGCCACGCCGCTGAAATGGATCATTGCCCCGAGCGATTCCAGCGCCGGCTTGACGTGATCTTCCTCGCCGACGGATATTCCGCCGGTGCTGACGACGAGGTCGGCGCGGGTCGACAGGGCGGACAGCTGTCGCCGCAGGCCGTCACGGTTGTCCGCGCCGTGGCAGACCTCGGACAGGTGCACCGACGGTGTGGCCAGCAGTGACGAAAGCATGGGCGTGTTGATGTCCCATGTCTGGGCGCCGTGCCGGGTGCCACCCGCTGACCGGATCTCGTCGCCCGTTACCAGCAGGGCCACCGGGAGGCGCCGGTAAACGCAAATATCCGCGATTCCTGCGGCCGCGCAGGCGGCGACCTCGCGCGGGCCAACGCGCCGGCCGGTCTCCAGCAAGGTCTGGCCCGGGCTCATGTCGCTGCCGGCACGCCGGATGTTCAGGCCCGGCTCGGGCCGCCGGCGGAGGATGACGGTGTCGCGGATGCGCTCGACCTCTTCCTGGATGACGACGCAATCCGCGCCGTCCGGCACTGGGGCGCCGGTGAAAATGCGCACCGCCCCCTGGCCGGCAAGACGGGTCGACGGCGTCTTGCCCGCGGGCACGCGGCCGTTGACTTCCAGCCTCCACGGGCCGCCGCCGACGAGCGCGGCGCTGTCGAGGGCATAGCCGTCCATCGCCGCGTTGTCGAAGGGAGGCACCATCCCGGTGGACCGAACCGGTTCTGCCACAACGCGCCCGACGGCATCCGCCGGCGCAAGGCGCTCGGTCCCGGTGACGGGTCGGGCGTTGCGGGCAATCAGGTGCAGCGCCTCGTCGATGCAGCAGAGCGTCCTCACCGTTTCCGCCGCGTCGCATCCGCACCCCTCGGCGTAGGCCTTCTGCAGGGGTCTCATTCCGCTGCCTCCTTCTGGAAATGTCCCGGCCCCACCGTGCAGTCGAGGTTGCGCAGGCGCCCGTCCCTGAGACCGTAGATCAGGCCGTGGACGCGGACATCCGTTCGCCTTGCCCATGCCTTTTGCAGGACGGGGGTTTCGGAAACGCGCCGCACACCCTCGACGACGTTCAACTCGGCCAGCTTGTCGCGCCGGGCCGCATCGTCGGGTTGTCGTGCAAGGTCCACGGCATAGGCGCGGGCCAGGCGCCGGACCGGTTCCAGCCAGTGATCTGCCAGACCGTGCGGCATGTCCTCGGTCGCGGCCCGGACCCCGCCGCAGCCGTAATGGCCGCAGACGATGATTTCGCGTACAGCCAGCGCCTCGACGGCGAATTCGAGCGCCGAGAGCAGGTTGAGATCCGCAGAATGCACCACGTTGGCCACGTTGCGGTGCACGAACACCTCGCCGGGATCGAGTCCTGCGACCACGTTGGCGGGCACCCGGCTGTCGGAGCAGCCGATCCAGAAGAATTCCGGCGTCTGCTGCGCGGCCAGCCGGTCGAAATACGCCGGATCTTCGGCCTTGCGTCCGTCCGACCAGGCGATGTTGCGGTTCAGAAGATCATTGAGCATCGTCAGCTTCCTTCGGCAGTCCCGGACCTCGTGACCGGGGCGGGGGATGCAGCACGCGTCATGCGCCGCGCGCCGGTCCCAGCTCGGCGCCACTGATGTCGGATGCCGCGATGAGACCCTCGACGAAGGACCGGGCAGACCGGGCCCATTCGGCCTTCTCCATGGCCTCGCGTATCTTGCCGCGCACGGTTTCAAAGGGCAGCACTGCCCCCTCGGCCCGCGCGTCGAGGCGTATTATGTGCCAGCCGTGACGTGACAGGACCGGTTCTGGGGTAATGTCCCCTTCGTCGAGGTCGCGCAGGGCGGATTCGAATTCCGGCACGGTGTCGCCCGGTCCGATCTGGCCAAGTGCGCCGCCCGCCGATTTCGAGCCGCAATCGCTGTGCTCCGACGCCAGCCGCGCGAATTCGCGCGGGTTGGCGCGCACGCGCGCCGCCAGCATGTCGGCGCGGTCACGGCCGGCGGCCTGCACCTCCTTGTCACCCGGCGCGCAGGCGACAAGGATATGCGATACCTCCCACAAGGGCGGCGCGCGGAAGCGCGCCGGGTCGCGCACCCATTCCGCGTGCACCTCTTGCTCTGTCGGGGGTGTGACGGGAACGGCCGCGTCGAGGAGGCCCCTGACAAGGGCCTCCTCCTCGGTCTCGAAGCGCCCCGGGCCGACCTGGGCCGGCGCGGGCGACAGCCCCCGCCGCCGTGCCTCTTGCAGCAGCAGGGTGCGTATGGCCACGGCGTTGGCCGCCTTGCGCCATGCCACGCCCGGCTTGCCCTTTGGCGCGGCGTGGTTCTGCGCCTCGCCGGCGATCAGCGCGTGCGGCACCGTTTCGCCGTTGACGACGACATCGGGGAAGAGTGCGCGTCCCATCGTCTTACTCCGCCGGCTTGGTCGCGGGACGCCCGGCACGCGGCCGGGGGTCGTTGGCCGGGGAGGGCGCACTCAACGGGCCGGACCGGCGCGGCAGCGCCCTTGCGCGACGCGACCGCACAATCTGGTATCCGGGTCGCGTCAGCAGGTAGCGGAACGGTGCCGCGATGCCCGAAACGATGTGCACGAGGCGCGTGAACGGAAAGACGAGGAAGATCGTCAGGCCCAGGAACAGGTGCAGCTTGAAGATCAGCGCCACGTCGGCGATGTGCTCGGCCGCGCCGGCCTGGAAGGTGAAGATCCCCTGCGCCCAGGCCATGAACTTGGTCATCTCGTGGCCGTCGAGGTGTTGCAGCGAGACGAAGACCGTCCCGAGGCCAAGCACAAGCTGCGCCAGCAGCAGCGCGAGGATCGCGATGTCCCAGAAGCTGGAATTGGCGCGGATGCGCGGATCGGTCCAGCGGCGGTGGAACAGCATGGCCCCGCCCGCCAGCGCCATCACGCCCGCGATACCTCCGGCAACCACGGCCAGAAGCTGCTTTGCCCCGTGACTGATGCCCATGGCGTCGAAGATCCAGATCGGCGTGAGCAAGCCGACGAGGTGGCCCACGAAGATCACCAGCACACCGACATGGAACAGGACCGAGCCGATCACCAGTTGGCGCCGCCGCAAAAGCTGCGAGGACGAGCTTTTCCACGTGAACGGGTCGCGTTCATAGCGCGCGATGGACCCGAGGGTCATCACCGACAGCGCGATGTAGGGGTATATTCCGAAGAGGAAATCGTGCATTTCTGGCCTCCTTTCACTGGGCCGCCACGCCGGGGCGCGGTGTTACGGGCTCATCCATCCGCGAAAGCATGTCGCGCACCTGCGGGCAGCCCGCGCCGGGGTCTGGGCCGAAGCGGACCTCCGATTCTTCCCAGACCGCGTCCAGCGCCTCGAGGTCGTCGGGGTCGGTGTCGGGCTCTTCCAGCAGCTCGGCCACCGCCGCCCGGTCGGCCGAGACGCCTGCAAGCTGCAAAAGAGCGGCGAAGGCGGACGCATAAGGGCTGTCGCGCCGGACAAGCCGGGATTGGACCGCCTCAAGGATATGGGCCGCGTCTGCCAGGGTTTCCTGCGCAACCGCGAAGGGTTGCGTGGACAGGAACCCCAGAAGAACCGGCAGGTGGTCGGGAAGTTCCGTGGTGGCAGGTTCGAACCCGCCCGCGCGGTAGGTTTCCAGCAGGCTTACCATCGCGCCGCCCCGGTCCCGGCTTTCGCCGTGGACATGCTCGAACAGGTTTAGCGACAGGGTGCGCGAGCGGTCGAACAGCATCACGTAGCTTTCTTCAAGGTCATAGATGTCGCGCGATCCCAGCTCCTCGACCAGCGGCCGCAGCGCCCGCCTTGCAGCAGCGGTCAGCCGCGTGTCGGAGGCGAGAACGCCCCCGAGATCGGGCATGGCCGTCTGAAGCTCCCGCGTGGGATAGCTCAGCATCAGCGACAGCGATTTCAGTGTCCGGTCCATCTCAGCGCACCTCCTCGGGCATTTTCAGGGGTTTCTTGCCACCGCCGAAGAGCGAACCCTTCGAGGTGCCGGTGGAACAGCCGTTGCCGTCGGTGAAACCGCAGCCGCCGCGCAGGTCGTAGGCCTCTTCCACCTGTTCGCGGTGCGTGGTGGGGATGACGAACCGGTCCTCGTAGTCGGCCAGCGCCATGATCTTGTACATGTCCTCGATCACACGGCCCGACAGGCCGACGCGTGCCGCGATGGCCTCGTCGCGCACGCCCTCGATGGACTTTGCGCGCATGTAGGCGCGCATCGCCAGCATCCGTTCCAGCGCCTGCGCCACCGGCGCCTCGTCGCCCGCGGTCAGCATGTTCGCGAGATACCGCAGCGGGATTCGCAGGTTGCGCACGTCCGGCATTTCGCCGTCGGTGCCGATCGCGCCGGCCTCGGCCGCGTTCTGTATCGGCGACAGCGGCGGGACGTACCAAACCATCGGCAGGGTCCGGTACTCGGGATGCAGCGGGAAGGCGACCTTCCACTCCATCGCCATCTTCCAGATCGGGCTTTCCTGCGCGGCCTTGATCCAGTCCTCGGGGATGCCGTCGGCCCGGGCGGTCTCGATCACGACAGGGTCGTTGGGATCGAGGAACAGGCCGAGCTGCGCATCGTAGAGGTCCATCTTGTCGGCCGCATTCGCCGCCTCCTCGATCTTGTCGGCGTCGTAGAGCATCACGCCGAGATACCGGATCCGGCCCACGCAGGTTTCCGAGCAGACGGTGGGGTTGCCGCTCTCGATCCGGGGATAGCACAGGGTGCATTTCTCGGATTTGCCGGTGGACCAGTTGTAGTAGATCTTCTTGTAGGGGCAGCCCGACACGCACATCCGCCAGCCGCGGCACTTTTCCTGGTCGATCAGGACAATGCCGTCCTCCTCGCGCTTGTAGATCGCGCCCGAGGGGCACGAGGCCGCGCAGGTCGGGTTCAGGCAGTGTTCGCACAGCCGGGGGAGATACATCATGAAAGTGTTCTCGTATTCCCCGTAGATCTCCTTCTGCACGCCTTCGAAGTTGTAGTCCTCGCCGCGCTTGGAGAACTCGCCGCCGAGGATTTCCTCCCAGTTCGGGCCCTTCTCGATCTTCTCCATCCGCTCGCCCGAGACCTTGGAGCGGGGGCGCGCCGTCGGGAACGCCTCCATCTCGGGGGCGGATTTCAGGTGGTCGTAGTCGAAATCGAACGGCTCGTAATAGTCGTCGATCTCGGGCAGGTCGGGGTTGGCGAAAAGGTTGGCCAGTATCCGCCACTTGCTGCCCTGCTTGGGCTGGAGCTTGCCGGACCGGGTCCGTTCCCAACCGCCGTTCCAGCGATCCTGGTTTTCCCAGTCGGTGGGATAGCCGGTGCCGGGCTTGGTCTCGACGTTGTTGAACCACGCGTATTCGACGCCGTCGCGGCTGGTCCACACGTTCTTGCAGGTGACAGAGCAGGTGTGACACCCGATGCACTTGTCGAGGTTCAGCACCATTCCGATTTGCGCACGAATTCTCATTGCGCGGCCTCCTTTGCGGTCGCTTCCTGGTCGAGCCAGTCGACCTTTCTCATTTTCCTGACGATGACGAACTCGTCCCGGTTCGCCCCCACGGTGCCGTAGTAGTTGAACCCGTAGGATTGCTGGGCATAGCCGCCGATCATGTGGGTTGGCTTGGGAACCGCGCGCGTCACCGAGTTGTGGATGCCCCCGCGCAGCCCGGTCTTTTCCGATCCCGGCGTGTTCACGATCTTTTCCTGGGCGTGGTACATGAAGGTGGTTCCGTCCTTCATGCGCTGGCTGACAACCGCCCGCGCGGTGAGCGCGCCGTTTATGTTGTACAGCTCCACCCAGTCATTGTCCGCGATACCGGCCTTGGTCGCGTCGTTCTCGGATATCCAGATCACCGGCCCGCCCCTGTTCAGCGTCAGCATCAGCAGGTTGTCGGAATAGGTGGAGTGGATGCCCCATTTCTGGTGCGGGGTGATGAAGTTCAGCACGACGTGGGGCGCGCCGTCGCGGGCCTCGTGGTTTATCTCCGCCGTGATCGTCTTGAGGTCAACCGGCGGGCGGTAGGACATGAACCCCTCGCCGAAGGCGCGCATCCACAGGTGATCCTGATAGAGCTGCTGGCGCCCGGTCAGGGTGCGCCACGGGATCAGCTCGTGAACATTGGTGTAGCCGGCATTGTAGCTCACCTTCTCGCTTTCGATGCCCGACCACGTGGGCGAGGAGATGATCTTGCGCGGCTGCGCGGCGATGTCCTTGAATCGGATCTTCTGGTGATGATCGCCCTCGGCCAGGTGGGCATGTTCGCGCCCCGTGGCCTTGGACAGCGCCTGCCACGATTTCACGGCGACCTCGCCGTTTGTCTCGGGGGCCAGCATCAGCACGACCTCGGCGGCCTCGATCGCGGTGTCGATCTTCGGCCGGCCCGCGGCCGGACCGTCGAGTTTTTCGCCGTTCAGGGCACGCAGGGCGTCGATCTCCTTCTGAGTGTTCCACGAGATGCCCTTGCCGCCATTGCCGAGCTTGTCCATGAGCGGCCCGAGCGCAGTGAAACGCTCGTAGAGCGCGGGATAGTCCCGCTCGACCGCGATGAAGTTCGGCGCGGTCTTGCCGGGGACGAGCTCGCACTCGCCCTTCTTCCAGTCCTTGACCTGGTCCTGGGCGATCTCGGCGGGCGTGTCGTGCAGGATTGGCAGGGCGACCACGTCCGTTTCGCGACCGAGGTATCCCGGCACCACTTCCGAGAACTTGCGGGCGATGGCCTTGAATATCTCCCAGTCCGACTTGCTTTCGTAGGCGGGGTCCACCGCCGCCTGCAGCGGGTGGATGAACGGGTGCATGTCGGACGTGTTCAGATCGTCCTTTTCATACCACGACGCTGTGGGAAGCACGATGTCGGAGTAGACGGCGGTCGTGCTCATGCGGAAGTCGATGGTCACCAGCAAGTCCAGCTTGCCGCGCGGTGCCTCCTCGTGCCAGCGCGCCTCCTTGGGCAGCTGGCGGCCTTCCTCGCCGAGATCCTTGCCCATCACGCCGTTGTCGGTGCCCAGCAGGTGCTTGAGGAAGTACTCGTGCCCCTTGCCGGAGGATCCCAGGAGGTTGGAACGCCACACGAACAGGTTGCGCGGCCAGTTCTCCGGCGCGTCCGGGTCCTCGCAGGACATTTCCAGCGCGCCCGAGGTCAACTGCCCCGCCACGTAGGCCGGGATTTCCCTGCCGGCGGCCTCGGCCTGTTTCGCCACCTCCAGCGGGTTGGTCCTGAGCTGCGGCGCCGAGGGTAGCCAGCCCATCCGCTCGGCGCGGATGTTGTAGTCGATCATGCTGGCGTCCCAGTCGCCCTCGGGCGCCGTGGGCGACAGGATCTCGCCCGCCGTCAGGGTTTCGTAACGCCACTGGTCGGTATGGGCGTACCACGCGGAGGTGGAGTTCATGTGCCGCGGCGGGCGCCCCCAGTCCAGCCCGAAGGCCAGCGGCAGCCAGCCCGTCTGCGGGCGCAGCTTTTCCTGACCCACGTAGTGCGCCCAGCCCCCGCCGGACTGGCCCACGCAGCCGCACATCACCAGCATGTTGATGACGCCGCGGTAGTTCATGTCCATGTGGTACCAGTGGTTCATGGCCGCGCCGATGATGACCATGGACTTTCCCTGCGTCTGCTCGGCGTTCTGCGCGAACTCCCGGGCGACATGGACGATCTTGTCGGCGGAAACGCCGGTGATCTTCTCGGCCCAGGCGGGGGTGCCGGGGATGTCCTCGGAGTAGCTCGTGGCGACCCAGTCACCGCCCAGCCCGCGGTCGAGGCCGTAATTGGCGCAGAAAAGATCGAACACCGTGGCCACGGCGATTTCGCCCTCGGCCGTCTTGACGCGCTTGGTCGGCACGGATTTGGTCAGCACGTTGGAGCGCACGACCTTGTCGTGGCGCCAGCGGCCGCGATACGTGTCTTCCCAGTCGCGGTTCTCGCGGGTGACCTGGCCGTGGCCGTCGGCGAACTGCTCCAGCTCCTTGGACTGGAGGAAATTCAGCCTGTCGAGCAGGTGGCTCATCTTTTTCTCCTGTGGTTTGGCGGCGCGCCCCGGCCGGCACGTGGCCGGGGCGCGTTTTCGATCGTGTCAGGGGTTCTTCACGTAGGCGCCGGGGCGCAGGTAGAACCACCAGTTGATGAGGATGCACAGGCCGTAGAAGGCGGCGAACCCGTAGAGCGCGTATTCGGGCGTCGCGGCCTTGATCTGTTCGCCGAACACCTTGGGGATGATGAAGGCGCCGTAGGCCGCCACCGCGCTGGTCCACCCAAGGACCGGGCCGGCCTGTTCCTTGTCGAAGACGACCGCGATTGTGCGGAAGGTCGAGCCGTTGCCGATCCCCGTCGCGGTGAACAGGATCAGGAACAGGATCATGAAGGGCAGGAAGTAATCCTGCGGCGTGGCCGATACATACGCCTGCTGCAGCACGTAGGCCACGCCGAGTGCCGAGGCGACCATGACCAGCGAGATCCACTGCGTCACGCGCGCGCCGCCCAGCCTGTCGGCCATCACGCCGCCGACCGGCCGGATGAGCGCGCCGATGAACGGCCCCATCCAGGCGTACATCAGCGCCGAGGGACCGTCGGGGTTGACCGTGTCGTGGGTCATCACCCCGTCCACCATCACGTGCTGGAAGCCGAAGACGACCTTGATTGCCAGTGCGAAGGTGGCGGCGTATCCGATGAAGCTGCCGAAGGTCATGGTGTAGATGACCGTCATCGCCCAGGTGTGCTTGTTGTTGAAGATGCGGTACTGGCGCGTCAGGTTCTGCCCGACCTGGCCGGGGATGAGCTTGAGCAGACCCACGGTCAGAGCGATCACGATCGGCAGGACGATCCACTTGGATATGTCCCAGCCGGAGCCGCCGACATCCGCGGGCAGCATCAGCCAGAGCCCGATGGCCGCGGCGATGAAACCGAAAACCAGCATGAGCGTGATGATCCCGAAGGCGCCGAGCGGCCCGGGGATCTCGGGCGAGACATGCCCGTCACGGATGTTGTTCATCCCGAACCAGCCGGCGAAGGCAAGGGGAACGAGCGCCACAAGCCAGACATATCCGGCGTTGTGGATGTAGGTTTCCGTGCCTGCGGGGATCTTGCCGATCAGGGTTCCGCTGGTGTTTTCCAGCACCATCGGTTCGCCGCCGAACAGGCCGAAGGTCATCACCAGCGGGATGACGATCTGCATCGTGGTCACGCCGAAATTGCCCAGCCCCGCGTTCATGCCGAGCGCGTAGCCCTGCATCTTCTTGGGAAAGAAGAAGCTGATGTTAGACATCGAGCTGGCGAAATTGCCGCCGCCGATCCCCGACAGGAAGGCGAGAACCTGGAAAACCCACAGCGGCGTATCCGGGTTTTGCAGGAAATAGCCGGTTCCGGCGGCCGGGATCATCAACAGGGCCGTGGTGAAGAAGATCGTGTTGCGCCCGCCGGCAATGCGGATGAAGAAGGTCGACGGGATGCGCAGCGTGGCGCCGGTCAGCCCGGCGATGGCGGCAAGCGTGAAGAGCTGCGATTTCTCGAACGGAAAGCCGAGGTTCAGCATCTGCACGGTGATGATGCCCCAGTATAGCCAGACGGCGAAGCCGCACAGCAGGCTGGGGATCGAAATCCAGAGATTGCGGTTGGCAACCGCCTTGCCGGTCGAGGCCCAGAAGGCCTCCTGGTCCGGCGTGTAGTTTCTGAGGTCTTGTCCCACGGGTGTCTCCGTATTCTTGGGCGTTCAATCTTGTCACGTGCGAGCGGGCGGCTCCGCCGGGGCCGGGGACCCGCCCTTTCTTTCAGCCTGCCGGGCGGGGGGCGGTGCCGTGCGCGAGGGGGGCGGCCGGATCGACCGGCTGCGGCGCGTCCAGCGGCCGGTCCGGTACGTCCGAAAGGTACCTTTCCTCTTCGAGACCCGGGTGGCGGCGGCGTTCCATCCGGCGGATGGCCACGTGCATCCAGACCGTCATGATCGCCACGAGCAAGAAGGTCAGCATGAAGGGGGCCGTCCAGACGCCGGTCAGGTCCAGCAGCGCGCCGTACGCGATCGGCAGGAAGAAGCCGCCAAGCCCGCCGATCATCCCCACGAGCCCGCCCACCGAGCCGACGTGATGCGGATAGTAGACGGGGATGTGCTTGTAGACAGCGGCCTTGCCGAGGCTCATCATGAACCCCAGCACGATGGTCAGGCCGAGGAACACGCCGACGGAGATGCCGAAATCGAAGGTCACTGCCCCCTTGATCCCGGCGACGGTATAGCTGGTCTCGGGGTAGCTCATGACGAAAAGAACCGCCAGCGACACGAGGAACGTCGCGTACATCACGGCGCGCGCGCCCCACTTGTCCGACATCCAGCCGCCAAGCGCGCGGAAAACCGATCCGGGCAGGCTATAGAGCCCTGCAAAGACACCGGCGGTCGTCAGTTCGAGCCCGTACGCGCCCACGTAGTAGCGCGGCAGGAAACTCGCCAGAGCGACGAAGCCGCCGAAGACGAAGAAGTAGTAGGTTGCGAAGCGCCAGACCTGGATGTTCTTGAGCGGCGCCAGCTGGTCGGCGGTCGAGACCGGCCCGTTGCCCGTTCGCTTGCGCTCTTCGTGTACCGGATCGGTCTTGGCGAAGACGTAGAAAAGCACGGCGGTGATCGCCAGGACGATGGCATAGACCCGCGCGGTGCCTTCCCATCCCGCTGCCACGACAAGGAAAGGCGCTGCGAAGTTCGTCACGGCCGCACCGACATTGCCGGCACCGAAGATGCCCAGGGCAGTGCCCTGGTGCTCCTTGTCGAACCAGCGCGAAGTATAGGCGATCCCGATGATGAAAGACCCGCCCGCAAGACCGAGACCGAGCGCCGCGAGCAGGAACACCGGGTAGCTCGTCACCGAGGTTAGCAGCCAGACGCAGACCGCCGTGATGAGCATCTGCAGCGGAAACATGATGCGCCCGCCGAACTGTTCGGTCTACACGCCCAGGAAGATGCGGCTGATCGAGCCGGTCAGAACCGGGGTGGCGACGAGAAGGCCGAACTGCGTGTCGCTCAGCCCGAGCTCCTGTTTGATCTTGACGCCGATGATCGAAAAGATCGTCCAGACGGCAAAGCAGACGGTAAAGGCGAACGTGCTGAGGCCCAGGGCCCGGTAGCTGTCCGAGCGGGTGACCCCGTCTAGCGTGTGCATGAGTTGCTCCTCAAATCGGTTGGGTTGGTGCATCGCCGGAAGCGGGCTTGGACCCGGACATGGGGGAGGACGCCGCCAGATTTTTTGATCTGGCTCAAACGGAGATGGAAAGTGCAGCGAAATAAATGGCTTGCACAAGAATGTCGCCCCGCCCTCGCGTGTGGCTCAAACGGGTCGACAAAGCGCGTCAAGCGGTATATTGATATTTGTCAAACGCTGAACTGAAAAGACCGTGGCACCTGTGACCCTGGACGCCGGAACGTGGTGAGATGCCCGATTCGCATTATCCGGAAATCCGAAGCCTGCATCTCTTTTCCGACATGGAAGAAGAGAATTTCCGCGCGCTCATGCGCGGCGCCTACGTGCAGAATTTCCCGCCCCGGATCGAGCTGATCACCGAGGGCGACCCGAGCGATTTCCTGCATGTCGTCGTGGCTGGCTCCGTGGAGCTTTTCTCGCGCTGGAACGATCGCGAGACAAGCATGAGCACGGTCTGGCCGATCTCGACCTTCATCCTCGCGGCGACGGTCAAGAACGCGCCCTACCTGATGTCGGCGCGCACCATCGAAAAGAGCCGGCTGGTGCTGATCCCGAGCCAGGATGTCCGCTCGGTATTCGACATCGACGCGAAGTTCGCGCGCGCGACCGTGACGGAGTTGGCGCAATGCTACCGGTCGGTCATCAAGTCGCAAAAGGATCTCAAGCTCAGGACCTCGCTCGAACGGCTGGCGAACTATCTCCTGCGGCAGCAAAAGAGCGAGGGCGGCGGCGCGGGATTCGAACTGGGGTTCGAGAAGCGGCGGCTGGCCTCGTTGCTGGGCATGACCCCCGAGAACCTCAGCCGCGCCTTCAGGGGGCTGCAGGGTTACGGTGTGGTCGTCAACGGGAGCTGGATCAAGATAACCGACCAGGACGATCTGGAGCGTTTTGCCAAGCCCAACCCGCTGATCGACGACCGGGCCTCCTGACAGCACTACGGGATGCAGCGCATTCTACCTTCTGCCGGGATGCCCGCGCGCCCCGATCGTGCATGTCAACCCGGTGTCGACGGATCGGTAGTTACGAAAAATGCAAAAATAATGAAAATGTGTAACATTATGCTTGCGTCGAATCGGGCGCGTCAATATGCCGACCGTACGGTCGGTCAATACCGTCCGGCCGGCGCCGCGCCGCCGGGTGCGCGATAAGGGAGTAGGTCAAATGGATGCATTCGTTTGCGACGCCGTCAGAACACCGATCGGCCGCTACGGCGGTGCCCTGTCATCGGTGCGCACCGATGACCTTGCCGCCTTGCCGATCAAGGCGTTGATGGCGCGCAACCCCGACGTCGACTGGAGCGGTGTCGACGATGTCATCCTGGGCGACGCCAACCAGGCGGGTGAAAGCAACAGGAACGTGGCGCGTATGGCGGCGCTTTTGGCGGGTCTTCCCGAGGATGTTCCCGGCACCACGATCAACCGTCTCTGCGCCAGCGGCATGGACGCCGTCGGCATGGCCGCGCGCGGCATCAAGGCCGGTGATTATGACCTCACCGTTGCCGGCGGGGTGGAGAGCATGAGCCGTGCGCCCTTCGTCATGCCAAAGGCCGATGCGCCGTTCAGCCGCACCAGCGCGGTCTATGACACCACCATTGGCTGGCGTTTCGTCAACCCGAAGATGAAAGAGCGCTACGGCACCCATTCCATGCCCGAGACGGCCGACAACGTGGCGCAGGATTACGGTGTCAGCCGCGAGGACCAGGACGCGTTTGCCGCCCGCTCTCAGGCGCGTTGGGCGGCCGCGCACGAGGCCGGCGTGTTCGCCGAGGAGATCGTGCCGGTTCAGATCCCGCAGCGCAAGGGCGACCCCGTGCTCGTTGACACCGACGAACATCCGCGCCCGGGCACCACGGCAGAGAAACTGGCGGGTCTGAAGGGCGTGAACGGGCCCGATCTGAGTGTCACGCCCGGTAACGCCTCCGGCGTGAATGACGGCGCGGCCGCGCTGCTCGTGGCGGGGGAAAGGGCCGCCGAGCACAATGGCCTCACCCCGATCGCGCGGATGGTTGCCATGTCGACGGCCGGGGTCGCGCCGCGCGTCATGGGGATCGGCCCTGTGCCCGCGACGCGCAAGGTGCTGGCGCGCGCCGGGCTGAGCATTGCGGACATGGATGTGATAGAGTTGAACGAGGCCTTTGCCAGCCAGGCCCTCGCGACGCTGCGCGAGCTTGGCGTGCCCGACGATGCACCCCATGTGAATGCCAACGGGGGCGCCATTGCCATGGGGCACCCGCTGGGCATGTCCGGTGCGCGGTTGGTGCTGACGGCGGCCTATCAGTTGCAACGCACGGGCGGGCGGTATGCGCTTTGCACCATGTGCGTCGGAGTTGGACAGGGCGCCGCCCTGATCCTCGAGCGTGTCTAGGAGAGGGAGGAGACCCCAGATGTATGCGCAAATGGTCAAGAGCTCTGGAAAGGGCGTCAAATCCCGCGAGGAAATGTCCGAGCAGGAACGGGCGTTCCAGGACAGGATCGACGCGGATATAAAGATCGAGCCGCGCGACTGGATGCCCGAGGAATACCGCAAGACGCTGGTACGCCAGATCGGCCAGCACGCCCATTCCGAAATCGTGGGCCAGCTGCCCGAGGGCAACTGGATCACCCGCGCGCCCACGCTGGAGCGCAAGATGATCCTGCTGGCCAAGGTCCAGGACGAGGCGGGGCACGGCCTCTACCTCTACTGCGCGGCCGAAACGCTCGGCGTCAGCCGGGATGAGCTGACCGAGGATCTGCTGTCGGGCCGGATGAAGTATTCCTCGATCTTCAACTACCCCACGCTGAACTGGGCGGATATCGGCGCGGTCGGCTGGCTGGTCGACGGCGCGGCGATCATGAACCAGGTACCGCTGCAGCGCACATCCTACGGCCCCTATTCCCGCGCGATGATCCGCATCTGCAAGGAGGAGTCGTTCCACCAGCGGCAGGGCTACGACATCATGATGAAGATGGCGCAGGGCAGCGAGGCGCAGCGCCGCATGGCGCAGGATGCGCTCAACCGGTTCTGGTATCCCTCGCTGATGATGTTCGGTCCCTCCGACAAGGACAGCGTGCATTCCGCGCAGTCCATGGCTTGGAAGATCAAGATCAACACCAACGACGAGCTGCGCCAGAAGTTCGTCGACCAGACTGTGCCACAGGCGGAATATCTCGGGCTGTCCATCCCGGACCCCGACCTGAAATGGAACGAGCAAACCGGCCACTACGATTTCACCGAGCCCGACTGGAAGGAATTCTTCGACGTCATCAAGGGCAACGGTCCCTGCAATACCGAGCGGATGAACGCCCGCAACCGGGCATGGGAAGAGGGCGCATGGGTGCGCGAGGGCCTGTTGGCCCATGGCCGCAAGAAGGCCGCCCGCAAGGCCGCCGCCGCCGTCGCCGCCGAGTGACCCGATCCCGAGGAGAGAAAGCATGAGTTCCGTGACCCCGTCCCCGTATCCCGAAACAGGCGCCGGCGAGACACCGGACCGCAAGGAATGGCCGCTTTGGGAAATCTTCATCCGCGGCCAGCACGGGTTGAGCCATCGTCACGTGGGCAGCCTGCACGCGCCCGATGCCGAGATGGCGATCAAGAACGCCCGTGACGTCTATACGCGCCGCAACGAGGGCGTCTCGATCTGGGCGGTGGAATCGCGCCATATCGCGGCCACGGCGCCGGGAGAGAAGGGCCCGCTCTTCGAGCCGTCGGAGAGCAAGGTCTACCGCCACCCGACCTTTTTCGACATTCCCGACGAAGTGGGGCACATGTGATGGCCGAAACGATCGACAGGACCGCGCTGCTGGAGTTCCTGCTGCGCATCGGCGACAATTCCCTGATCCTCGGCCATCGCGTGTCCGAGTGGTGCGGCCACGCGCCGGTACTGGAAGAGGACATCGCGCTGGCCAACACCGCACTCGACCTGATCGGGCAGACACAGCTCTGGCTGGGCTACGCGGCCGAGGTTCAGGGCGAGGGCAAGTCGGCCGATGACCTCGCCTTCCTCCGCGATGCCTGGGATTTCCGCAACGTGCTGCTGGTGGAGTTGCCCAACGGCGATTTCGGCCAGACGATGATGCGTCAGTTCCTTTACGATGCATGGGCGTCGATCATGCTGGCGCGGCTCCAGTCATCCGCCGACAAGCGGGTGCGCGAGATCGCCGAGAAGGCCGCCAAGGAGGTCGCGTATCACGTCGAGCGCTCCTCCGATACCGTGGTGGGGCTGGGCGACGGCACCGAAGAGAGCCACGCGCGCATGCAGGCGGCTCTGGACTATCTCTATCCCTATGTCGGAGAGCTGTTCGAGAGTGACGCGACCGACGCGGCGATGGCCCAAGCCGGCATCGCGCCCGATCCCGCCAGCCTGCGCGCGGAATATGATGCGCTGGTCGGCCGGGTGATGGAGGACGCCACGCTGAAGGTGCCGCAGGGCGCATTCGTGCATCGCGGCGGCCGCAGCGGCGAGATGCACACCGAGCATCTGGGCCATCTTCTGTGCACGATGCAGTGGTTGCAGCGGGCCTATCCCGGCTGCGAGTGGTGACAGGGCAGGGCGGGACAATGGCGCATCCGGACATCGCGCAGGTTTGGGACTGGCTGGGCGAGATTCCCGATCCGGAAATCCCGGCGATCTCGCTGACGGATCTGGGGATCATCCGCGATGTCGCATGGCAGGGCGACAAGCTGGTCGTCACCGTCACGCCCACCTATTCGGGATGCCCAGCAACCTCGCTCATCAACATGGAGATCGAGACGGCCCTGCGCGGACGCGGCATTGAAAAGCTGGAGCTCAGGCGTCAGCTCAGCCCGGCCTGGACGACCGACTGGATGACCGCTGAAGGCCGCGCCAAGCTCGAGGCCTACGGCATCGCGCCCCCCCGGCCCGCAGGCGGACCGGAGCGGTGCCCACGCTGCGGCGGGACCAACCTGGAGAAGCTGAGCCAGTTCGGCTCGACCCCTTGCAAGGCCCAGTGGCGTTGCCGCGACTGCCTTGAGCCCTTCGACTATTTCAAGTGCATCTAGGGAGGAGACCCAAATGCCGCGATTTCACGACCTGGAGGTAACCGACGTCCGCAAGACGATCCGCGACGCGGTGGTCGTGACGCTGCGCCCCCTCAACGGCGCGGCCGAGGAGTTCGATTTCATACAAGGCCAGTACCTGACCTTCCGCCGTGACTTCGACGGCGAGGAGTTGCGCCGCTCGTACTCGATCTGTGCCGGCAAGGATGACGGCGTGCTGCAGGTCGGCATCAAGCGCGTCGAGGGCGGGGCCTTCTCGACATGGGCCAACGAAGACCTCGCCCCGGGTGACATACTTCAGGCCATGCCGCCGATGGGCTCTTTCCACACCGAGCTGAACCCCGATGGCGAAAAACACTACCTGGGCTTTGCCGGCGGGTCCGGCATCACGCCCGTCCTGTCGATCCTCAAGACCGTGCTGGCCCGCGAGCCGAGATCGAGCTTCACCCTCGTCTATGCCAACAAGGGCGTGAACTCGATCATGTTCCGCGAGGAACTCGAGGATCTCAAGAACCTCTATCTCGGCCGGTTCAACGTGATCCACGTGCTGGAAACCGACACCCAGGAGATCGAGCTTTTCACCGGGCTGGTGACGCAGGAAAAGTGCCAGCAGCTCTTCGCCAGCGGGTTCATCGATATCGAAACGGTCGACACCGCCTTCATCTGCGGGCCTGAGCCGATGATGCTGGGCATCGCCGGCGCCCTGCGCGACGCCGGTCTGTCCGACCGCCAGATCAAGTTCGAGCTCTTCGCCTCGGCCCAGCCGGGACGCGCCAGGCGCAAGGCCGTGTCGAAGCAGGCGGCACGGGCGGCCAACCAGACCAGCGTCTCGATAACGCTCGACGGGGCCACGCAGACCGTCGAGATGCCCAAGGACACGGTCATCCTCGATGCTGCGCTCGGGCACACCATGGACGCACCCTTCGCCTGCCGGGCGGGGGTGTGTTCGACCTGCCGCTGCCGCGTGCTCGAAGGCGAGGTCGAGATGGTGACCAACCACGCGCTCGAGGACTACGAGGTCGAGAAGGGCTATGTGCTGTCGTGCCAGTCCTACCCGGTGACCGACAAGGTCGTCGTCGATTACGACCAGTGAGAGAGGCCATGCCATGACCGAAGAGATGACCATCGACGCCTATCTCGCCGGGGGCGGGACGCTGACCAACCCGGCGAATGTCCCGCCGCGCTACCGCGCGGAGCTGCTCAAGCTGATGGCGACCTTCGTGGACAGCGAACTGGCCGGCGCGGCGGGGTTTGCCGACATCATCAATGACGGCCCCGGGATCAAGGAACGCATCGCCGCGGCCCGGATCGTGCTGGAAAAGACCGACAACGCCGACAAGGTGCTGCGCCTCATGGGCGAGTTCGGGGCCGATACCGCGCGCTATGCAAACCACCATCCGTGGACGGCCCGGCTGGAGCGTGACGCAGATATCGGCACGACCCGTACAGAACAGGACATGCGCCTTGCGGTTTTCAACTATCCGCTGCAAGGCTGGGCCGACGCGGTGGTCATGAACCTGCTCATGGGCCGGGCCGTCACGCTCCAGCTGGGCGAGCTCAGCCGCGTGTCCTACCAGCCCCTGGCCGAGGCGTTCCGGGATATCGCTCCCGTCGAGGCCCATCACGTCGAGCTGGCCGAGGAAGGCATCGCGCGGCTGCTGCACGCCGAGGGCGCGGCGCCGCTCCAGGCATCGGTCGCGTACTGGTGGCCAAGGGTGCTCGCGTCTTTCGGCGCGACGGGGTCGCGCAAGTTCGACAGCCTCAGGGCCATGGGCCTGCGCCATGAAACCAACGAGTCGCTGCGGGCCCGGTGGCAAAGCGAGACGCGCGCGCGTCTTGGGGTGCTTGGTCTCGCGGCGCCCGACACGTGACCGTGGCACGCTTCTTCTTGGGAACAGTACCCCGGGGAGTTTGAGGGGCAGCGCCCCTCAAGGCCCGCGCGGCCCGAGCGCGCCCGCATCCCGTGCGCCGAAGGCGCGCCGCTGGATGGCGGCCGGCCGGGGCGCTCAGATCCCTCTGACCCCGTGCAGCGTGAGATCGGCCACGAGGCGGGCATAGGCCTCGCGCGCGGCGTCCCCCGCGCCGGAGTTCCACATGTAATACCAGTTCAGCATGCCGTAGACCGACATCGTCGCCGCCCGCAGCTTCTCGGGGTTGTCCGCCAGGATCTCGGGCGCGCAGTTCTTCAGGATGTCGCTGAGGAACACGACCATGTCGCGCTGATAGCCGCGCAGCACCTTCTGCTGTTGGGACGGCAGGCGCGAGACCCCGTTGACCTGCACCCGGTGTTCGTGGTCCGAGCCCTGGTAGGCGAACAGGATCTCGCGCAGCGTCTTGTGCAGCTGCTGCTCGGGGTCGAGGCCGGTCAGGTCGATGCTGCAGACGCGGTCCCGCAGGTGCCGCAGATACGTCTCCAGGATATCGTACAGGATCGCGTCCTTGCTGTCGTAATAGTGGTAGATGTTGGCCTTTGATATCCCGCATTCGCCGGCGAGCTGGGCCATCGAGGCGCGATCGAACCCCTCGGTCGCGAAAACCTTGGCGGCCGATTGCAGGATCTGCTCGCGCTTCTCGTCGTGGTCCTTGGCGATCGTCCGCGCCACGGCTCAGCCCTTTTCGCGGTTGTCGACCACGCGCTTGGCCTTGCCCTGCGAGCGTTCTATATCGCCGGGGTCGCGCACGTCGATCTCGGTCGAGATGCCCACCACGTCCTTGATGTGCTTGTGCAACATCCGCGCCGCGGCCGTCTTTGACGCCTCGTCGGTGGAATCCGCGGCCGCCTCCACGTGCACGCGCATCGCGTCCATGCGTCCTGCCCGGTAAAGCTCGATCTGGAAATGGTTGGTCAGCCCGCCCGTGGCCAGCACCTGTTCCTCGATCTGCGTGGGGAACACGTTGACGCCGCGCAGGATGATCATGTCGTCGGAGCGTCCCGTGATCTTTTCCATGCGCCGCATGCTGCGCGCGGTGCCCGGCAGCAACCGCGTCAGGTCGCGGGTGCGGTAGCGGATCATCGGCAGGCCCTCCTTGGTGAGGGTCGTAAAGACCAGCTCGCCCATCTCGCCGTCCTCGACGGGCTCGCCCGACTCGGGGTTGATGACCTCGGGAAAGAAGTGGTCTTCCCAGATATGCAGCCCGTCCTTGGTCTCGACGCATTCATTGGCCACGCCGGGCCCCATGATCTCGGACAGCCCGTAGATGTCGACGGCATGCATGTCGAAGGCCTTCTCGACCTCCTCGCGCATGGCATTCGTCCATGGCTCGGCTCCGAAAATCCCTACCTGCAGCGAACTTTCGCGGGGGTCGAGGCCCTGCTTGTGGAACTGTTCGAGGATGTTGAGCATGTAGGACGGCGTGACCATGATCGTGGCAGGCTTGAAATCGTTGATGAGCGTCACCTGCCGCTCGGTCATTCCCCCCGAGACCGGCACCGTCGTGCAGCCCAGCCGTTCGGACCCGTAATGCGCGCCCAGCCCGCCGGTGAACAGCCCGTAGCCATATGCCACGTGCACCACGTCGCCGGGGCGCGTGCCGCTGGCGCGCATCGACCGGGCGACCATGTCGGCCCACATGTCGATATCGTTGCGGGTGTATCCCACGACCGTCGGCTTGCCCGTCGTGCCGGATGACGCATGCACGCGCACGATCTGGTCGCGCGGGACGGCGAACAGGCCGAACGGGTAATTGTCGCGCAGGTCCGTCTTGTAGGTGAACGGGAACCTGGACAGGTCGCTGAGCTGCTTGAGGTCGTCGGGATGGACGCCCGCGGCGTCGAACCGCTCGCGGTACATCGGGACGTTGTCATAGGCGTGGCGCACCGACCACTTGAGACGGTCCAGTTGCAGGCTGCGGATTTCGTCGATCGAGGCGATCTCGATCGGGTCCAGGTCGGATTTCGTCGGGGTCAGGTCTTTCATCGTCTCCTCCTCGCCGGGTCCTCACCGGCAAATCAGTCATCATCCTCGTCGAACAGCCGTCCGCTGATGGCGCGTGACATGCCGCGGAATTCGGCGATCACCGTCCCGTTCCGGTTCGTTACGGTCACGTCGTAGATGCCGTTGCGTCCGTTAAGCGCGACCTCTCGCGCCTTGGCAATCAGCCTGTCGCCCTGTTTGCCCGGCGCGACGTAGCTGACGACGTTGTGCTGGGCCACGGTGGACTGGTTGCGGCTGTTGCAGGCGAAGGCAAAGGCGCTGTCGGCCAGCATGAAGGTGAGCCCGCCATGGCATATGCCATGCCCGTTGCAGTGGTGCGGTTGCACCGTCAGCTCCAGCGTCGCCTCGCCCTCGTCGACATGGGTGATTTCCATGCCCGCCCATTGAGAAGCCCGATCACCCGACCACATGGCGGTGGCGGCCCGCTCGGCGCGTTCCTTGGGTGTCATGCTCATTTCCCCCGGAAGTTCGGCGCGCGCTTCTCGATGAAGGCCGAAACACCCTCGGCGTAGTCGGCGCTTTCGCCACAGGTTTTCATCGCATCTGCCTCAAGCTCGAGATGATCGTCGAGCGTGTTCGCCGCCGCGGATTGGATCGTCTTCTTTGTCATGCCGAGGCCAAGGGTCGGCCCCTCCGCCAGCTTGGCCGTCAGCGCGCGTGCCTCCTCCATCAGTTCGTCGTCCGGCAGCGCCTTCCAGATCAGCCCCCATTCAGCGGCCTGCGCCGCCGTCAGCGGTTCGCCGGTAAAGGCCAGCCCCTTGGCGCGTGCCTCGCCCAGCAGGTGCGGCAGGTGCCAGCTGCCCCCCGTATCGGGGATCAGCCCCACCTTGGCAAAGGACTGGATGAACTTGGCACTTTCGGCGGCCAGAACCATGTCGCATGCCAGCGAGAGGTTCGCGCCCGCCCCCGCCGCCACGCCGTTCACCGCGCAGATCACGGGAAAATCCAGTGACCGGATGAGCCGAACGAGCGGTGCATAGAATGTGCGCACCGTGTCGCCGAGATCGGGCGGGCCGTCCATTCTGGACGGATCGCGGTCAGCCAAGTCTTGCCCGGCGCAGAAACCCCGGCCCGCACCTGTCAGCAGGATCGCCCGCGCACCACCGTCGCGCGCCGATTCCAACGCGGCATAAAGCGCGCGGTGCATCTCGTCGTTGAAACTGTTCAGGCGGTCGGGGCGATTCAGTGTAATCTCGACCCAGTGCCCGCGGCCTTCGGCAAGAATCGTGTCACTCATTGCATGGCTGCCTTCGTGGAATTGCAAATCGATCCTTGCATAAACCGAACGGTTGGTCAATAATTACGGTATGATCGATTCACGAAATCGCAGGATCACGAGATGAGGCAGGAAGATGCGGTTAGGGTTGATCGCGACGGCGACATCGCCCTGGTCACGATCGACAATCCGCCGGTGAACGCCACCTCGCGCGCCGTGCGTGCCGGGCTTGCCCGTGCCGTGCGGGATGTCGCGGGGGCCCGCGTCGCGATCCTGCGTTGTGCCGGTCAGACCTTCATCGCCGGCGGTGACATGACGGAGTTCGACGCCCCGCCGGAGGAGCCGCACCTGCCCGACGTGGTTCAGATGATCGAGGACTCAGATGTGCCGTTCATCGCGGCATTGCACGGAAACGTGCTGGGCGGCGGCCTGGAGGTGGCGCTGGCCTGCGCCTGGCGCATCGCGGCTCCCGGAACGCGTTTCGGCCTGCCGGAGGTCAATGTCGGGCTTATCCCGGGGGCGGGCGGTACGCAGCGACTGCCGCGCCTTGTCGGCATGGAGGCGGCGATCGACATCGCTTGCAGGGGGCGGATGCTCTCGGCGGAGCGGATGCTCGCCCTTGGCGGCATCGACGAGATTGCCGCGGATCCGCAAGCGGCCGCGCGCGCTCTGGCGGCAGATCTGCCGCCGCGTCCCGCCGCGGTTTCCGCCCGATCGGTGCCGTCCTATTCGTCCGAACTGATGGAAGAGGCCCGCGCCGACCTGACCCACAAGAGCCGTGGTCAGCGGTCGCCGCTGGAAAATCTCGCGGCGCTGGGCTGGGCGTCGGAGCCGTTCGAGATTGGCCAACCGCGGGAGCGTAAACGCCATCTGGAGTTGCGGCAGTCGGCCGAAAGCCGGGCCTTGCGGCATGTCTTCTTTGCCGAACGCGCGGCAGGCCGCCCCGCGGCGATCAACGGGGTGGACAAGCGGGATGTCGCCCGGATTGCCGTGGTGGGCGGCGGGCTGATGGGGACGGGCATCGCCGGGGCCGCCTTGATGGCAGGGTTCGAGGTGCGCCTCGTGGAACGCGATGCCCAGGCCGCCGAAGCCGCGCGCACCCGCGTTGTCGAGATCCTCGACGGGGCGGTGAAGCGCGGCAAGATGGATGCCGACGGCCGCGAGCGCGCGACCGCCCGGTTCAGGGCGGACGGAAGCTATGACATCGCCGCGGACGCCGATCTCGCCATCGAGGCGGTTTTCGAGGACGTGGCGGTGAAGCGCGAGGTTTTCCGGCAGCTCGATGCCGCGATGGATACCGACGCGATCCTTGCCACCAACACCTCATACCTCGACCCGCGTGAGATATTCTCCGGCATCGCCAACCCGGCCCGGTGCCTCGGGCTGCATTTCTTCTCTCCGGCCCGCGTGATGAAGCTGGTAGAGGTGATCCGCACCCCCGAGACCGACGCACGAACGCTTGCCACGGGCTTTGCGGTCGCAAAGCGCCTGGGCAAGCAACCGGTGCTGTCGGGGATATGTGACGGCTTCATCGGCAACCGCATCCTCGCCGCGTATCGCCGCGAGGCGGATTACCTGCTGGCGGATGGCGCGCTGCCCTATCAGGTTGATGCCGCGATGCGCGCCTTCGGCATGCCGATGGGACCCTACGAGGCGCAGGACATGGCGGGCCTTCAGATCGCGTGGGCCAACCGCAAGCGTCAGGCCGCCAAGCGGCCCGCGCAGGAACGTTACGTGCCGGTCGCCGACTGGCTGTGCGAGCGCGAGCGCCTTGGCCGCCGCAGCGGGATGGGGTGGTACGATTACGGCGCGGACGGGGTGACGCCGCAGCGCTCCGCCGAGGTGGAGGAGCTGGTTCTGGCCCATTCGCGCGAGCAGGGCATTGCCCGCAGGGAATTCACCGAGACCGAGATAACCGAACGGCTGCTTGCCGTCATGGCCAACGAGGGCGCGCGTATCGTCGAGGAGGGCATCGCCGAGGGGCCCGGCGACGTCGACGTGGTGGAGGTGCACGGATACGGTTTTCCGCGCTGGCGCGGCGGGCCGATGCAGTACGCCAAGGAAATCGGACCGGAAATTGCGCGCCGGACCATGCAGCTCGTCGCCGAGGAGAGCCCGGGCTCCTGGGTCGTTGCGGGCGCCTCGTGACTGTCAATACACGCCATCATCTTAGGGAGGACCAAATGGCACAACGTAACAAACTGACATCGCTGCTGGCGGGGGCCGCGCTCGCGCTTGCGGGCTCCGCGGCATGGGCGGCGGATTACACACTAACCATTTCAAGCTGGGCCCCGCCGACGCACAACATCAACGCCAAGATGTGGCCCAAGTTCACCGAGATGGTCGAAAAAGCCACCGATGGCCGCGTGACCACCGACCTGAAGCTGGGGCTTGCGCCGCCGCCGGCGCAAATGGACCTGATCCAGGACGGTGCGGCCGACCTTTCGATCATCTTCCACGGATACCAGGCGGGCCGGTTCGTCACCACGAAGCTGATCGAGCTGCCCGGCTACGCCGGCAACGCCGAGGAGGCGTCGGTTGCCTACTGGCGCGCCTATGACAGGTACCTGTCCAACGCCAACGAGCACCGCGGCGTCAAGGTCGTGGCGATGCACACGCACGGCCCGGCCCAGCTTCACACCGCCGACAAGGTCACCGAGCTGGACCAGATCTCGGGGCTGAAGCTGCGCGTGCCCGGCGGCGTGGGTGGTGACGTTGGCGAGGCGCTCGACGCCACCGGCATCAAGGTGCCCGCGCCGAAAGTCTATGAAACGCTTGCCTCGGGCGCGGCAGACGGCGTCGTCATGCCGGTCGACTCGCGCCAGGGCTTCAAGCTGACCGAGGTGGCGCCGCACCTGTACGAGATGCCGGGCGGCTTCTATCGCGGCTCGTTCGCCTTCATCATGAACGAGGGATCGTTCCAGCGCCTGCCCGAGGATATCCAGAAGGCGCTCGAGGAAAACGTGTTCGGCGAGCCTATCAGCCGCGAGATCGGCAAGATCTGGGATGCCGGTGACCAGCACAGCCTCGAGCTGACGCGGGAAACCGAAGGCAACACGATCACCGTAGCCTCGGAGGCCGACCAGGCCAAGTTCGAGGAAATCTCGGCAAGCATCATCGACTCGGTGATCAAGGAAGTCGGTGAAACCGGCGTCGACGCGCAGGCCGCCTACGACATGCTGTCCGAGGCGCTCTCGGACGGCTGATCGCCTTGAGAGTCGTTCCCGGCGGCCGCGCGGCCGCCGGGGATGCCGCCCGCCCCATCCCGCGCCCCGGAGGCCAGAGTCATGAGACCGTTCCTGCACGCTGTCCGCAAACTGGACAGGGTTCCGATCCTCGTCGCCTGCGCAGCACTGTTCGCGCTTATGGTCATGACGTTCTTCGACGTGATCCTGCGGTCGAGCTTCAACGCGCCGATCGAGGCCGCGACAGAGCTGACGCGCATTTTCGTGGCGATAATCGTCTTCTCGGTTCTGCCGCACGTGTCGGTGACGAATTACCACATATCCGTGGACCTCACTGACAGCCTGTTCCGGCGCTACCGGCTGGAACGTGTCCGCGACGGGATCATCCTGCTCGCGTCGGGGGTGATGCTGATCTGGCCGACACAGCGGGTCGTCGTGCTGGCCGAGCGCACGCGCAGCTATGGCGACGTGACAGAGTACCTCGCCATTCCCCAATTCTACATCATGTGGTTCATCGCCATCGCGACCGGTATCGCGGCCGCGGCAATGGTGGTGGCGGGGCTGTTGCATTTCCTTGCCCCGCATCTTCTGAGGGATGACGCCCAATGACCGCCGCGCTTATCGGATTTGCCCTGGTTCTCGTTCTCGTCCTTCTGCGGATGCCGATCGTCTTTGCCATGGGGCTGGTCGGCACGTTCGGCTTTGCCTTCGAACGCAGCGGCAGCCTGTTCGACGCCTGGGGCCTCAAGGCCGCCATGTCCATGGTGGGCCGGCAGATCATCGACACGGCCCAGAGCTATGGCTTGTCGGTGGTGCCGCTGTTCATCCTCATGGGGCTGTTCGTCAACAAGGGCGGCATGGCGCGCGAACTCTACGCCGTCTCCAACGCCTTTCTGGGGCACATGCGCGGCGGGATCGCCATGGCCACCGTCGCCGCCTGCGGGGGGTTCTCGGCCATCTGCGGGTCGTCTCTGGCAACGGCCGCCACGATGTCCAAGGTCGCCATGCCGCAGATGCGCCGCTACGGGTATTCAGACGGTCTCTCGACGGCGTCGATCGCCGCGGGCGGCACGCTGGGCATCCTCATTCCGCCATCCGTGATCCTCGTCATTTACGGGCTGCTGACCGAAACATCGATCGGCAAGCTTTTCATGGCCGGCATCATTCCCGGGCTGATGGGCATCCTGTTCTACCTTTTCGCCGTGCGGTACACGGTTTGGCGCAATCCCGCCGCCGGCCCGGCCGGAGACCGCTTTACCTGGACCGAGCGGCTTGGCGCGCTGCGCTCGGTCTGGGCGGTGCTGCTGCTGTTCGTGCTGGTGATCGGCGGGCTTTACGGGATCTTCGATTTCCACCCGATCTACCTGACCTTCTCGCCCACCGAAGCGGCCGGCATGGGGGCGATGGGGGCATTCCTGATCGCGCTTTCGCGCGGGGGACTCACGCTGTCGGATACGCTGGAGGTTCTAAAGGATACCGCGCTGACGGCCTCGGCGCTTTTCTCGGTGCTGATCGGGGCGCAGATCTTTTCGAATTTCGTCAACCTTGCCGGCCTGCCCGACGCGCTCATCGGGATTGTTACCGCCTATGACGTGGCACCCTACACGGTGCTGATGATGATCCTGCTTGTCTATATCCTGCTGGGCTGCGTGTTCGAGTCGCTTTCGATGCTGCTGCTCACGGTGCCGATCTTCTTCCCGCTGGTCACCGAGCTGGGCTATGACCCGATCTGGTTCGGGATCGTCGTCGTGGTCGTCACCGAGATATCGCTGATCACGCCGCCGGTGGGGCTCAATGTCTTTATCCTGAAAGGGGTGGTGGGCGACGTGTCCACGGGCACGATCTTTCGCGGGGTCACGCCGTTCTGGGTGGCCGACATCCTGCGCCTTGCGCTGATCGTCACGGTGCCGTGGCTCGTCCTGGTGCTACCCGACCAGATGGGAGCGATGGGCCATTGACCGATTTCGACCTGACCAATCCGCCCGAGGGGTTCCACGACGATCCCTATCCGGCGTATCGCTGGCTGCTGGAGGCGCGCCCCGTCTGCTGGCAGCCGGACGGGAGCGTGGTACTGTCGCGCTACGCCGATCTCGACACCGTCTATCGCGACACCACGCGCTTCATCTCTGACAAGAAGGAGGTGTTCGCGCCGAAATACGGCACCGACAGCCCGCTTTACGAGCATCACACCACCTCGCTCGTCTTCAACGACCCGCCGTTGCACACGCGGGTGCGCAAGGTGATGGTCGGGGCAATGAACCCGCGGGCGCTGCAGAAGATGGAGCCGGGGCTGATCGCGCTGGTGGACAGCCTGCTTGATGCGATGGAGGGCCGCGAAGAGGTGGAGCTGATCGCCGACTTTGCCGGCGCGATCCCTATCGAGGTTATCGGCAACCTGCTCGACATCCCGCGGGAAGAGCGCGGCCCCCTGCGGGACTGGTCGCTGGCGATCCTTGGCGCGCTGGAGCCGATGCTCTCGGAGGCGGACATGGAGCGCGGCAACCAGGCCGTGCGGGATTTCAAGGACTTCCTGCGCCACATCATCGAGGACAGGGCGCGCAACCCCGGTGATCCGGAAACGGACGTGCTGACCCGCCTGATGCAGAGCGAGGGCGAGGGCCTGTCGGAGGTGGAACTCTACCAGAATTGCATCTTCATCCTGAACGCCGGTCACGAGACGACCACCAACCTGATCGGCAACGCGCTGGCATTGCTGGACGCGCACCGCGAGAAACGGTCGGAACTGCTGGCCAATCCCGCCCTCATTACAACGGCCGTGGATGAATTCCTGCGGATGGAAAGCCCCAACCAGATCGGCAACCGGCTGACAACGCAGGACGTGGAATTCCATGGCGAGACGATCCCGGCGGGGACCGACATCAACCTGATGATCGGCGCGGCCAACCGTGACCCGCGCCAGTTCGAGGCACCCGACGAGATGCGTCTCGATCGCCGCCCCAACAAGCATCACGCCTTTGCCGGCGGGCCGCATACCTGTGTTGGCCTCACGCTGGCACGGATGGAGGGCCGGATCGCGGTGGAGCGGTTCCTCGCGCGTTTCCCCGACTATGCAATCACAAACGGTGCCGAGCGCGGCGGGCGGCTGCGTTTCCGCGGTTTCGCGCGTTTGCCGGCCCGTCTGAACGGAGGATAACACCATGACGATTCAACAGGTGTCCAGCTTTGCCGCGGGTGAATGGGTGGCCCCGGGCACCGGCGCCCGCGACATTGCCAGCGCCGTGACCGGAAAGGTCATCGCCAGCGCGGGCAACTCGGCGCTCGACGTGGAGGCGATGCTGGAGCACGCCCGCGCCGTCGGCGGCCCGGCCCTGCGCAAGATGACCTTTCACGACCGCGCGCGGATGCTCAAGGCGCTGGCGCAGCACCTGAGCCAGCACAAGCAGGCGCTGTACGATCTGTCATTCGAGACCGGCGCCACGCAGAGCGATCACCTGATCGACATCGATGGCGGGATCGGCACGCTTTTCGTTTTCGCGTCAAAGGGCCGGCGCGAGATGCCGGACGGGCATGTCTATCTCGATGGCAGCGTTGAGCAGCTCTCGCGGCACGGCACATTCCTCGGCCAGCATGTCTGCACCCCCTTGCAGGGCGTGGGCGTGCACATAAACGCCTTCAACTTCCCGGTCTGGGGCATGCTGGAGAAGCTGGCCCCGACCTTGCTGGCCGGGGTGCCGGCCATCGTCAAGCCCGCGACCAGCACCTGCTACGTCACCGAGCACTGCGTCCGGCTGATCCTGGAGTCGGGCCTGCTGCCGCGAGGGGCGCTGCAATTCGTGGCCGGCGGGCTGGGCGATATGCTGGATCGCCTGACCAGCCAGGACGTGGTCAGTTTCACCGGCTCGGCGGACACGGCGCTGAAGCTGCGGTCGGGCGCCAACATCCTTGAGAATTCCGTGCGCTTCGTGGCCGAGCAGGACAGCCTGAACGCGTCTATACTGGGGCCGGACGCGCAGCCGGACACGCCCGAGTTCGAGCTGTTCATCAAGGAGGTCTGCCGCGAGATGACCGCCAAGGCGGGACAGAAATGCACCGCCATCCGGCGTGTCATTGCCCCGCAGGACATGGTCCAGCCCGTCATCGAGGCGATCTCGGCGCGGCTGGCGAAAACGGTGATCGGCGATCCGCGGCTGGAAACCACGCGCATGGGCGCGCTCGTCAGCAACGGCCAGAAATCGGACGTTCTGGACAAGGCCGCCGCGCTCGGGGCAGAGGCCGAGCGTGTCTTCGGCAATCCCGACGATTTCGAGGTGTCGGGGGCCGACCCGGCCAAGGGGGCCTTCCTGCCGCCCATGCTTTTCCACTGCGGCGATCCCGACACGGCGGTGCGCGTGCACGACACCGAGGCGTTCGGGCCGGTCTCGACCGTCATGGGCTACCGCGATCTCGATCACGCGGTTGCGCTTGCCAACCGCGGGCAGGGGTCGCTGGTGGCCTCGGTCATCACCCGTGATCCGGATGTCGCCCGGCAGGTCACGTTAGGGGCCGGCGCCTATCATGGCCGCCTGTATTTCAACAACCGCGACTCGATGAAGGAATCGACGGGCCACGGTTCGCCACTGCCGCACATGGTGCATGGTGGTCCCGGCCGCGCAGGCGGCGGCGAGGAACTGGGCGGTGTGCGCGGTGTGATGCACTACATGCAGCGCACCGCCGTGCAGGGCTCGCCGGACATCCTGACGGGTATCGGCCAGAGCTGGGTGCCCGGCGCGGCAGAGGTGGAGGGGCCGGCGCACCCCTTCACACGCCGTTTCGGTGATCTTGCCATCGGCGAGACGCTGCACACCGGCAGCCGCGAGGTGACCCTGGAGGATATCGAGTACTTTGCCGAGTTCACCGGTGATACCTTCTACGCGCACATGGACGAGGCGGCGGCAGAGCGCAATCCGTTCTTCCCGGGCCGGGTGGCGCATGGGTATCTGCTGGTCTCCTTTGCCGCCGGGCTTTTCGTGGACCCCGCGGAAGGGCCCGTGCTGGCCAACACCGGTCTGGACAACCTGCGCTTCATGAAGCCCGTGGAAGCGGGCGACAGCGTCAAGGTGCGCCTGACCGTCAAGAAAAAGACCCCGCGGACCGATGAATACGGCGAGATCCGCTGGCATGTGACGATGACCAACCTTGATGACGAGCCCGTTGCCGAATACGAGTTGCTGACGATGAACGCCTATTGAAGGCCCGGTTCCGGCCCGGCTATACTCGGGTCATGCAACCTATTGGCACAGATGAAAAAATAGAAATGCTTGTGCAGTCCGGGCCGATCAAGGTCTGGTCCGTGATCGTCACGGTGATGGGTGATTTGTGCCAGTCGCGCCGGGACCGGATCGGCAGCCAGCTCCTCAACCGGCTTCTCAACCGGATGGGCATCACTGGGCAGGCCGCGCGGGTGGCCATCCACAGGCTGCGGCGTGACGGCTGGATCGAGAGCGAACGGCAGGGACGGACATCGGCCTATTTCCTGTCCGATCTGGGCTGGCAGCAGACGCAGGCGGTGCGTGCCACTATCTATTCGCCCGATCCCGTGCGCGACAGAACGCCCGCGCTTGTTCTTGGCGACCCGGGGCGGTCCGCCGCCGAGTTCGCGGAGGCCCTGCCGCAAGGGGCGTTGATACTGGGGCCGCGCGCCGCCTTGATAGAGGGGGAGCCGGAGGCATGTTCCGGCGAGATGGTCGGCGTGGCTTTCTGCCCGCGGTCAGTGCCGTCCTGGTTGCAGGGGTTCGTGCTGGATGATGACATGCGCGCAGGGTACGCGGCATTGCACGAGGTCGTGTCCCGCGTTTGCGAGGGGGCGGTGCCCTCCGACGCGCTGGACAGGACGGTGATCCGCCTTTTGACCCTCCATCACTGGCGCCGTCTGCGCCTGCGGCACGGCGGGCTGCAGGACGCGCTTTTGCCCGATGACTGGGAGGGCGCGCGCGCCCGTGACGCGGTGATGACGGTGCTGGCGCGGTATCCGCGGGCCCGGTTGGCCGGGCTGGCGCATTGCGACGGCCAGGATCGACCGGGCTCGACCTAGCCGTGGGATTTCATGCCACGCGGTCGCAGGAGCCGCCAGAACTGTGTCAGCGCCCACCGGCTTTGCCGTACATCCTTGCGCTAACCGGGTCGCGGTCCGAGCCGCGGCGGCCCATGCCCGGCGGTTGACGTGGGCATTCGCCCCTCCCGCCATCACCGGACCATGGATACTGGCAGCATCGGTTCGGGCTCTATTTTTGAGCAGTGACATAATTCTCATCTATGGCCCGAATTTCGATTAACTATTTGAACACTGGCGGCCAGCTTTGCATCGTGGTGCCAAGCCCCTCCGGAAACGGGGCGCCAACCAAAAGGGGAGATGCATGTCGGTTGAAGCCCGTGAGGCACGACAGCCGTGGATATTGCTGTCACCGGCATTGACAGCCGTCACGTTCCTGCTGTTCGTGCCGCTGCTGTTCATCGTGGTGTATTCGTTCTGGCTGCGGACGGCCACGGGGGCCGACCAGGTCGGGTTCTACCTCGACAACTGGCAGGAGGTGCTGACCGACAGGTTCTATCGTGACATCCTGCTCAACACCCTCAAGATCGCGGCGATCACCACGCTTGTCTGCGCCCTCATGGGATACCCGGCGGCCTATTTCATCGCGCGGTCCAAAGGCAACAAGGCGATCCTGCTGCTTCTGCTGATGCTGCCCTTCTGGATCAGCTACATCATCCGCACGATGAGCTGGATCAACATCCTCGGAGTTTCCGGTGCGATCAACACCTTCTTTATCTGGATCGGGGTGATCGATGAGCCGATCCAGATGCTGTACAATGAAACGACGGTCATACTGGGCCTGGTGCATTTCCTGCTGCCCTTCATGGTGCTCAACGTCTTCGTCAGCCTTGATGGCATCGATACCAACCTCGAGGACGCGGCGAATTCGCTGGGCGCCACGAGGTGGCAGGCGTTCCTGCAGGTGACCCTGCCGCTGTCGCTGCCGGGGCTGGCCGCCGGGGGGCTGCTGTGTTTCGTGCTGGGGGCCGGCACCTACATCACGCCGCTGATCCTCGGCGGGCCGACGGACGCGATGTTCGCCAATCTCGTCTTCGAGGCGATCATCACGCAGCTCAACTGGCCGCTCGGCAGTGCGCTCAGCCTGATGCTGCTGGCGGTGCTGGGGACGCTCGTGCTGATCTACAACCGCTACCTGGGCATGGCCCAGCTGATGAAGGGGCTGGGCTGATGCCGTGGAACCTCGTGCGTATCTGGACCTTCCTGGTCTACATCTTCATGTTCCTGCCCGTCGCTGTCGTGGTATTGCTGAGCTTCAACGCCAGCCAGTTCGGCAGCTTCCCGATGACGGGCTTTTCCTTCCGCTGGTTCGTGGAGCTGGCGCAGAACGAGGCGATCCTGCGGGCCTTCCGCACGTCGATCGTGCTGGGGCTGCTGACGGCGGCGATCTCGACCACGCTTGGCGTTCTGGCGAGCCTCGCGCTGATCCGTTACCGGGTGCCCGGGTCGAACCTGATATCCACGCTGCTCATCGCGCCGATACTGGTGCCCGAGGTGGTGCTGGCGGTGGCGCTGCTGCTGTTTCTCAATTTCCTGAACGTGAACAAGAGCTTCACGCTGCTGCTGGCCGGGCACGTGATCTTTACGTTGCCGTTCGTCATTCTCGTGGTGCAGGCCCGCCTGGTGGCGATCAAGCGCGACGTGGAGGAGGCGGCGATGAGCCTCGGTGCCTCGCCGCGGCAGACATTCTTCGAGATCACGCTGCCCCTGATGCTGCCGGCGGTTCTGGCCGGGGCGCTTTTCGCCTTCACGATAAGTTTCGATGATATAACGGGCACGCTGTTCTGGAAGCCGGGCGGCGTCGAGACGGTTCCCACCCAGATTTTCGCCATGCTGCGCAATTCCATATCGCCCGAAATCAACGCGCTTGGTACGGTCATGATCCTGATGACCGTCGGACTTCCCCTGCTGGGGATGGCAATCGCCCGGCAGGTCGCCAAGAAGAGCGGGACCTGACAACCGCCTGCAACACCCAACCGAAACCAACAAGGAGACCCACGATGACCAGAAAGATGGACAATACCACCCGCTACGAGCGGCTGCGCGAGCGGTACATGAACGGTGACCTCGAACGGCGCAAGTTCCTCGGCCTGCTCGGCGCCGCCGGTCTGGCCTATGGCGTGCAGACACCGTTCGCCAAGTTCGCCAACGCCGCGACCGTCAGCGAAGTCCGTTTCGACGGCTGGGGCGGCGTCGTGTCCGAGGCACTGCGTGAAAACGCGTTCGAGCCCTTCGAGAAGGAAACCGGCATCGAGGTGGTCGATGGCACCTTTGGCGGGGGTGACGAATACCTCAGCCGCGTGAAGGCCAGCCAGGAAGGCGAGTACAACATCGCGCACCTTTCGGGCGTGTTCGACTACGCGCGCTACCACAATCTGGGCCTCAGCACGGTGCTGAACGAGGACAACATTCCCAACCTGCAATACGTGATCCCAAAGCTGATCGATGTGTTCCGCAACGTGACGGACGGCAAGCTGAGCTGCGTGCCGTACGACTACGGGACCACCGGGCTGGCCTATAACCGCAATTACGTCTCCGACGAGGAGATGCAGGAAAAGGGTGCGCGCATCCTCATCGACGAGAAGCTCAAGGGCAAGATCGGCGGCTGGGGCGACTGGCGCACGCGCATCTGGTTCGGCGCGCTGCAGACAGGGCAGGACCCAAACAACGCCACCGACATGGAGGCGATCTGGGATGCGATCCGCACCCACCGCGACCTCAGCCTGAAGTACTGGGGGTCGGGCGCGGAACTGATGAGCCTGCTGGCCGAGGAAGAGATCTATGTCACCGAGGGCTGGTCCGGCCGGATCTACGCGCTGCAGGAGCAGGGCCACGACATCGGCTACATGGACCCGCCGAACGGCTATGGCTGGCAGGAATGCATGTTCGTCATCAAGGGCAGCCCGATGGAGGCCTGCGAGGAACTGCTGAACTTCATGCTGGAGCCGCAAACGGCGATCGCCGTGGCGGAGGGGCAGAACTACCCGCCGGCGCTCGACCCGCAAAAGGTCGATCTGGGCGACGAGATACCCAATCTCCCGGCCTTCGACCCCACGGGCAAGCTCGACGGTCTCACCTTTGCCGACCCGGCCTACTGGAACGGGAACGAGCAGGAGTGGTCGAAGAAATTCGGCCGGATTCAGAAAGGCTACTAGAGCCATACGCCCCCCCCGGCCCGGTGCGGCCGGGGGGTGGCCCGATTTCCGGACAATTGCGCCGCAGGAGGCCGCCGATGAGCGCCGTGACATTGAACAACATCGTGAAGCGGTTCGGCAGCTTCACCGCCGTGCACCGCAGTTCGCTCGAGATCGAAGAGGGCGCGTTCGTGACGCTTCTCGGACCATCGGGATGCGGCAAGACCACGAACCTGCGGATGATCGCCGGGCTGCTGGACCCCACCGAGGGCGAAATCATGATCGGCGGCAAAAGAGTGAACGACGTGCCCATTCACAAGCGCAATCTGGGTCTGGTTTTCCAGAACTACGCGCTGTTTCCGCACAAGACGGTTGCCGAGAACGTCGCCTTCGGACTGAAATACCGCAACGTCGCGCAATCCGAGATCCCCAGACGGGTGCAGGACGCGCTGGAGCTGGTGCAGCTGCCGCAACTTGGCGAGCGCTATCCCAAGGAATTGTCAGGCGGTCAGCAGCAGCGCATCGCGCTGGCGCGTGCCATCGTGATCGAGCCCGATGTGCTGTTGCTGGACGAGCCGCTCTCGGCCCTTGACGCCAACCTGCGCGAGGACATGCGGGTCGAGCTGAAGCGGATACAGGACAAGATCGGCGTTACCACCGTGTTCGTGACGCACGACCAGTCCGAGGCGCTGGCGATGTCGGATCAGATCGTGGTCATGTCCGAGGGCCGGGTCGAGCAGGTCGGTGCCCCCGAAGAGGTCTACAACACCCCGGCCAGCGAGTTCGTGGCGAATTTCCTGGGCGCGTCGAACATCCTTCCGGCGCGCTGCACCGCAGCGGGGGGCGATGTGACGATGGAGGAGGCGACCTTCGGCACAATTACGGTCCCGGCCGCCAAGGCGCCCAAGATCAGCGGCGAGGGTGCCGCCAAGCTGGTGATTCGCGCCGAGAAGCTGGTGCTGTCGACCGAGGCGGCGCCCGATGGGGTGGTGTCCGTGCCGGCAAAGGTGGAAACCGTGGACTACCAGGGGCAGGCGGTGCGGTACTTCGTGCGCGCGGGACAGCAGCAGTTGCAGGCCATCAACATGATCGACGAACACCCTTTCCCCGTCGGCGCGGATGTCCATTTGCATCTGCGGCCGCAGGATTGCGCCGCGCTGCCGGGGTGAATAAAGGCGCGCACGCCTAGCTGCAGATCACGACCTCGGTGTGCCATTCGCGGCACTTTGCGGCCAGTTCCGGCGTCAATTCAAGATCCGTGAAAAACGTGTCGATGTCGCGCAAGGACGCGATGCGCGCGGGGGCGTGGCGCTGGAACTTGGAGTGATCCGCGACGAGAAAGGTGGCGCGCGCCTGACGAATGATCGTCTGGCTCACGTTCACTTCCTGGAAGTCGAAATCCAGCAGGTCGCCGTCCCCGTCGAGCGCCGAGCAGCCGATCACCGCGTAGTCGAACTTGAACTGCTCGATCGTCGCGGTCGTCAGGTTGCCCACGAGACCGCCGTCCGAGCGGCGCAGGATTCCGCCGGCAACGATGATCTCGCAATCGGAATTGCCGGCAAGGATGTTGGCGACGTTCATGTTGTTGGTTATCGCCATCAGGTTGCGGTGGTGGCGCAATTCCCGCGCCACCGCCTCGGTCGACGTTCCGATATTGAGAAACACCGACGCGTTGTCCGGCATCGCCCGTGCGCAGGTTCGGGCGATACGCTGTTTCGCCTCCTCGTTCAGGCCGCGGCGGTCCTCGTAGCCGATGTTCGAAACCCCCGACGGCAGGACGGCGCCGCCATGGACGCGCTCCAGCTTGCCGGCATCCGCGAGCTCCGTCAGATCCCGGCGGATGGTCTGCACGGTGACGTGGAAGCGTTCGGCGAGGTCCTCCACGACGACCTTGCCCTCGCGACGGGCAATCTCGAGGATCTCGGGTTGTCGAAAGGTCTGGGACATTTGCCCTTTCTCCCTGCGTGCGGTTTCGCCGAGTTGAGCGGTCAGCGCCAAACATAATCTATATTCGAAAGCTTGTCCGAGCCAATAGCGAATAAAAACGAAAATAGAAGTTGACATAACGCGCTTCCTTATGGTTCGACTTGGCGGTATTCGGGAGGAGGCCGGAATTGGAAAGAGGAACGCACAAGGACGACGCGTGTGATCTGTTCGTCATCGGCGGGGGGATCAACGGTTGTGGTATTGCGCGCGATGCCGCGGGGCGTGGCCTGTCGGTGACTCTGGCCGAGATGGGGGATCTCGCCTCGGCAACCTCTTCCTCCTCGACGAAGCTTTTTCATGGCGGCCTGCGCTACCTGGAGTACTTCGAGTTCCGCCTGGTGCGCGAGGCGCTGATCGAGCGCGAGACGCTGTTGCGGGCCATGCCCCATATCAGCTGGCCGCTGCGGTTCGTTCTGCCGTGGCACAAGGAGATGCGGTTCGAGAGCGGCACGCCGACCTCGCGCGTTCTGGAGACGTTGATGCCGTGGATGCGTGGGCGGCGTCCGGCATGGCTGATCCGTCTTGGCCTGCTGCTTTACGACACGCTGGGCGGGCGCAAGATCCTGCCCGGAACCAAGAGCCTCGACCTGCGGGGCACGCCCGAAGGCGCCCCCCTGAAGCCCAAGTTCAAGCACGCCTACGAGTATTCCGACTGCTGGGTCGAAGATTCACGACTGGTCGTGCTGAACGCCCGGCACGCGGCCGAGATGGGGGCGGAAATCCTGCCCCGGACGAAGGTCGTGGAGGCGCGGCGCGAGGGCGACCTTTGGGCCGTGACACTGGAGGAGCGTGACGGGGGCCGGCGGATGACGCGGTATGCGCGGGCGCTGGTGAATGCCGGCGGGCCCTGGGTCGGTGACGTGATCCACGAGGTGACGGCGATCGACAGCCGCGAGGGCGTGCGGCTGGTGCGCGGCAGCCACATCGTAACGCGCAAGCTCTATGACCATGACAAGTGCTATTTCTTCCAGGGGCGCGACGGCCGGATCATATTCGCCATTCCCTACGAGACGGATTTCACCCTGATCGGCACGACGGATGCCGACCACCTTGATCCATCGCAGCCGCCGGAATGCACGCCCGAGGAACAGGATTATCTTTGCGCCTTCGCGTCGGAGTATTTCGAGCGCCCGGTCACGCGCGACGACATCGTATGGACCTATTCCGGCGTCCGGCCGCTGCATGATGACGGGGCGACGTCCGCGACGGCCGCAACGCGGGATTACGTGCTCAAGGTCGATGACGACGGGGCGCCCCTGCTCAATGTCTTTGGCGGCAAGATAACCACCTATCGCCGTCTCGCGGAAAGCGCGATGTCGCAGCTTTCGCGCTTCTTTCCGGCCATGTCGGGCGCGTGGACGGCCGGTGCCCCGTTGCCTGGCGGCGATTTCGAGGTCGGCGAGGTGGAAAGGCTGATCGCCGACCTGCGCGCGGCCTATCCCTTCCTGACGGAATTCTGGGCGCGGCGCCTTGTGCGTGCCTATGGAACCGAGGCGCGTGGGCTGCTGGGCGATGCGGCCATCGCAGGTGATCTGGGGCGCGATTTCGGCGCGACGCTGACCGAGCGCGAGGTGACGTGGCTGATGACGCGCGAATATGCGCGCGACGCGCAGGACGTGCTCTGGCGCCGCTCAAAACTCGGCCTCAGGATGGAGGCGGGGCAGGTCGAGGAGCTGGACCGCTGGATGGAATCCGCCCGGAACGGAAATGGTGCTGCCGCGGCGGCCGAATGAATACCACGAAGGAAGTCAGATGACACTCGTTCTTGAAAACGTGTCCAAGCAGGTCGAGGGAGAAGTCCACATTCACCCCACCGACCTCACGCTCGAGAAGGGGACCATGAATGTCCTTCTCGGGCCGACGCTGGCGGGCAAGACCTCCCTGATGCGCCTGATGGCGGGGCTCGACACGCCGTGGACGGGGCGCATTCTCTGGGACGGCGAGGATGTCACGGGCCGGCGCGTGCAGGACCGCGGCGTGGCAATGGTCTACCAGCAGTTCATCAACTACCCGTCGATGACAGTCTATGACAACATTGCCTCGCCGATGCGGCTCAAGGGGCGGCCGAAATCTGAAATCGATGCCGCGGTTCGCCAGACGGCCGAGTTGATGCAGCTGGGATCGATGCTGGAGCGCACGCCGCTGGAGTTGTCGGGCGGACAGCAGCAGCGTTGCGCGCTGGCCCGGGCGCTGGTCAAGGATGCCGGACTGGTGCTGCTCGACGAACCGCTGGCCAACCTCGACTACAAGCTGCGCGAAGAACTGCGGCAGGAAATCCCCAAGATTTTCGAGGCCTCCGGGTCGATTTTCGTCTACGCCACGACGGAACCCGAGGAGGCGCTGCTGCTCGGCGGAAATACGGCGACGCTCTGGGAGGGGCGGGTGACCCAGTTCGGCCCGACACCGGAGGTCTACCGCCAGCCGGTGGATGCCACCACGGCACGTGTGTTTTCCGACCCGCCGATGAACTTCCTGCAGATTTCCAAGACCGGCGGGCGCATCATGTTCGGCGACGGCCAGTCCGCGGCAGCGAGCGGGCAGTTGGCGGGTCTCGAAGACGGGCGCTACATCGCCGGCTTCCGGCCCAATCACCTGGAGATCGAGAAACATGCAAGCGACGCGATGGAGTTCAGGACCCACCTGCAGGTGACCGAGATCACGGGGTCGGAAACCTTCATCCACATGGACCATCACGGCGAAAGATGGGTCGGGCTCATCCACGGGGTGCACGAGAACGGATTGGCCGATGATCTGACCGTCTACCTCGATCCGCGGCATGTCTACGTGTTCAGCGAACAGGGCCGGCTGGTCGCCCCCGCGGCCTATGCCGTGGCAGCCTGAAAGGAGAGACGGGATGGCAAAGATCACGCTCGACAACCTCGCCCATTCCTACCTGCCCAACCCGTCCGGGCCGGAAGATTTCGCTCTCAAGGAGCTCAATCACGACTGGCGGGATGGCGAGGCTTACGCGCTGCTCGGGGCATCGGGCTGCGGCAAGTCGACCCTGCTCAACATCATATCGGGGCTGCTTCACCCAAGCCAGGGCCGGATACTTTTCGATGATGTCGACGTCACCGACGCCGCGACGGCGCAGCGCAACATCGCGCAGGTGTTCCAGTTCCCGGTTGTCTACGACACGATGAGCGTGCGCGACAACCTTGCCTTTCCGCTCAGGAACCGGGGTGCGGATGCGGCCTATGTCGCGCAGCGCGTGCAGGAAATCTCGCGGATGATCGGCATGGAGGCGGTGCTCGACCGCAAGGCGCGCGGGCTGACGGCCGACGCCAAGCAGAAGATCAGCCTCGGCCGTGGCATGGTGCGCGAGGACGTCAACGCGCTGCTGTTCGACGAACCGCTCACCGTGATCGACCCGCACATGAAGTGGGAGCTGCGCACCCAGCTCAAGCAGCTGCACCAGAAGTTCGGCCACACGATGATCTACGTCACCCATGACCAGACCGAGGCGCTGACCTTCGCGGACAAGGTGGTGGTCATGCATGACGGGCGCGTCGTGCAGATCGGCACCCCCGAGGAGCTGTTCGAGCGGCCGGATCATACGTTCGTGGGATATTTCATCGGGTCGCCGGGCATGAACCTTCTGCCGGCGCGGGTCGAGGGGGAAAAGGCCTACGTCAACGGCACGGAGGTCGATCTCGGCCGGGCGTACGGCACGCCCGGCGGCAACGTCCAGATCGGGGTGCGCCCGGAATACGTTCGGCTATCCGATTCCGGGGGGCTGCCGGTGCGCATCCGGCGGGTCGAGGATGTCGGCCGGCACAAGATCGTCCGGGCGGAGTGTTTCGGCTCCGAGATCAACGTCATCGCGGGCGAAAGCGACGAGATCGGCCCTGACCTGACCCGTATCAATTTCGACCCGGCGGGGGTGAACGTCTACGCCGACGACTGGCGTGTCGCCCCGCAGGACCCGCAAGGAAAGGCCGCGTGATGCAGGAAAAGACCGTCAATCAAAAGGGGTGGCTGTTCGTCCTGCCGGTTCTCGTGCTGGTGTGTTTCTCGGCCATCATCCCGCTCATGACCGTTGTCAACTACGCGGTTCAGGATGCTTTCGCGGGCGAATTCTTTCCGCTGGAGGACAAGCTGCAGTGGTTCCGCGACCTGCTCGACAGCGATCGGATGTGGAATGCGCTGCAACGGCAGATACTGTTCTCGGCCGTGATCCTCGCCATCCAGGTGCCGCTGGGGATATTCGTGGCGCTCAACATGCCCAAGAAGGGTATATGGGTTTCCGTCTGTCTCGTGCTGATGTCGCTGCCCCTGCTGATCCCGTGGAACGTCGTCGGCACGATCTGGCAGATCTTCGGCCGTGTCGACATCGGACTTCTGGGGTACACGCTGGACAAGCTGGGTGTCGATTACAACTACACGCAGGACACGCTCGACGCCTGGATCACGGTCATCGTGATGGATGTCTGGCACTGGACGTCGCTGGTTGCCCTGCTGGCCTACGCCGGCCTCGTGTCGATCCCCGATGCCTATTACCAGGCCGCCAAGATCGACCAGGCGAGCCGCTGGAAGGTTTTCCGCTACATCGAGCTGCCCAAGATGCGCGGTGTCCTGACGATCGCGATCCTGCTGCGGTTCATGGACAGCTTCAAGATCTACACCGAGCCCTTCGTGCTGACCGGCGGCGGGCCCGGCAACGCCACGACCTTCCTGTCTATCGACCTCGTCAAGATGGCGCTCGGACAGTTCGACCTCGGCCCCGCGGCGGCGTTCTCGATCATGTATTTCCTCGTGATCCTGCTGATCAGCTGGGTGTTCTACACGGTCATGACCAATCTCGACAAGGAGGGGCGCTGAGCCATGGCTGACGCAACCGCCGATACCCCCCGCACGCCCGGCAACCTCTCGCATGGTGGCGCACGCTCGTTGCTCCGGGTGAACGGCTCTGCCGTGGTGATGACGCTTTATCTCGTCTTCCTGCTGCTGCCGATCTACTGGCTGGTCAACATGAGCCTGAAGACCAACACCGAGATCCTCGGCACATTCTCGCTCTGGCCGCGGGACCTGACATTTCAGAACTACGTGACGATCCTGACCGACCCGTCATGGTACATGGGCTACGTCAACTCGCTCATCTACGTGGTGATGAATACCGTGATCTCTGTCGCGGTGGCGCTGCCGGCGGCGTATGCCTTTTCCCGCTATTCCTTCATCGGGGACAAGCACCTGTTCTTCTGGCTGCTGACCAACCGGATGGCGCCGCCCGCGGTGTTCGCGTTGCCCTTCTTCCAGCTTTATTCCAGCGTCGGGCTCTTCGACACGCATATCGCCGTGGCGCTGGCGCACTGCCTGTTCAACGTGCCGCTGGCGGTGTGGATCCTCGAGGGGTTCATGCGCGGCGTGCCAAAGGAGATCGACGAGACCGCCTATATCGATGGCTACTCGTTCCCGCGGTTCTTCGTGAAGATCTTCATGCCGCTGATCGCGTCGGGCATCGGCGTGGCCGCGTTCTTCTGCTTCATGTTCAGCTGGGTGGAGCTGCTGCTGAGCCGCACGCTGACCAGCGTCGAGGCCAAGCCGATCGCCGCCACGATGACGCGCACCGTGTCGGCAAGCGGGCTCGACTGGGGCGTGCTGGCGGCTGCCGGGGTGCTGACCATCGTGCCCGGCGCGCTGGTCATCTACTTCGTGCGCAACTACATCGCCAAGGGCTTCGCCCTGGGCCGGGTCTGAGGGAGAAACGTCATGGCATGGATGGCATGGACATGGCCCACGGCGGCGTTCTTCGGCATCATCGCCGCGCTGCTGATCGCCTTTACCATTATCGGGCTGAAATACCCCGAAACCCCGCGCACCGGCATCCTGCGCATCGAGACGACGCGCGGCGACCGGCTGTTCATCACGCTGCTCGGCTCGGCCTTCATCAACCTGGCATGGCTCGGGCTGGTGGGCACCAGCCAGCCCTGGGCGCTGGTCGTGTGCCTCGTCTACGCGGTGGCCGTGTTCCGCTGGGTGTGAGCGTTTGCAACCGGCGGCTCCGCCTGCGCGCGGGTCCGCCATGTCCAAAGAAGTTCTGACAGAAAGGGAGGATCAGAATGAACCTGACACTACGAACGACAACCGCGCTGGCGACGGCGCTCTGCCTGACGGGCGGGGCGGCAGTGGCCGGCATGGAAGAGGCGATGGAATTCCTCGACACGGAGATCGACGGTCTGTCCTCGCTCGACCGGGCCGCGCAGGAAGAGGAGATGCAGTGGTTCGTCGATGCCGCCGAGCCGTTCCGGGGCATGGATATCAAGGTGGTGTCCGAAACCATCGCCACGCACGAGTACGAGGCGAAGGTGCTGGCGCCCGCCTTTTCCGCGATCACGGGGATCAACGTCACCCATGACCTGATCGGCGAGGGCGACGTGGTGGAAAAGCTGCAGACGCAGATGCAGTCGGGCCAGAACATCTATGACGCCTACATCAACGACTCCGACCTGATCGGCACGCACTGGCGCTACCAGCAGGTGCGCAACCTGACCGACTGGATGGACGGCGAGGGCGCGGACGTCACCAACCCCGGGCTGGACATCGACGACTTCATCGGTACGTCCTTCACCACCGGGCCGGATGGCAAGCTCTACCAACTGCCCGACCAGCAGTTCGCCAATCTGTACTGGTTCCGCTACGACTGGTTCCAGGACGAAAAGAACCGCGCCGATTTCGAGGAAGAGTACGGCTACGAGCTGGGCGTTCCGGTCACGTGGTCGGCCTACGAGGATATTGCCGAGTTCTTCACTGGCCGCGACATGAGCCACATGGGCATTGACGAGGAAGTCTATGGCAACATGGACTACGGCAAGAAGGACCCCTCGCTCGGCTGGCGTTACACCGATGCCTGGATGTCCATGGCCGGCATGGGCGACACCGGCGAACCCAACGGCCTGCCCGTCGATGAATGGGGCATCCGCGTGAACGAGAACAGCCAGCCGGTCGGCTCCTGCGTGGACCGGGGCGGAGCCACCAACAGCCCTGCCGCCGTCTACGCGGTGGACAAGGCGATCGAGTGGCTTGACAAGTACTCGCCCCCCGCCGCGGCCGGCATGACCTTCTCCGAGGCCGGACCGGTGCCCGCGCAGGGCAACATCGCCCAGCAGATGTTCTGGTACACCGCCTTCACCGCCGCCATGGTCGGCGACGGGGCCGACGCGGTGCTCAACGAGGACGGCACGCCCAAGTGGCGCATGGCCCCCAGCCCGCATGGCGCGTACTGGGAAGAGGGCATGAAGGTCGGCTATCAGGACGCGGGATCGTGGACGCTGATGAAGTCAACGCCGGTCGACCGGGCCAAGGCCGCATGGCTCTATGCCCAGTTCGTGACGTCCAAGACCGTGGACGTGAAGAAGAGCCATACCGGCCTGACCTTCATCCGCGAGTCGACGATCAACGACGAGAGCTTCACCGAACGGGCGCCCAAGCTGGGCGGCCTGGTGGAATTCTACCGTTCGCCGGCGCGCGTGCGCTGGTCGCCCACGGGCACCAACGTGCCGGATTACCCCAAGCTGGCGCAGCTGTGGTGGCAGAACATCGGCGATGCCATGTCCGGTGCAAAGACGCCCAAGGAAGCGCTGGACAGCCTCTGCGAGGACCAGGAGCAGGTGCTGATGCGGCTCGAACGCGCGGGCATCCAAGGTGATCTCGGCCCGCAGCTGAACGAGGAGCGTGATCCCGAGTACTGGCTCAGCCAGCCGGGCGCGCCGAAGGCCAAGCTCGCCAACGAGGAAGAGACACCCAAGACCGTTTCCTACGACGAGCTGATCAAGTCGTGGCAGGAATGACCTGACCATGGGCCGGGGCCTTCGGGCCCCGGCCGACCCATCACGGCGATTCCGCCGCCAACCGGACGATCAACCTCCCGAACAGGCCGCCATGACCAGCATTCTAGCCATCGACCAGGGCACGACCTCCAGCCGGGCCATCCTTTTCGACGGGGAAATGCGCATAGCCGCGACGGCGCAGGAGGAATTCCAGCAGCATTACCCCGCATCGGGTTGGGTGGAACACGACCCCGCCGATCTCTGGGCGACGACGGCCGGAACCTGCCGCGAGGTGATCGAACGCGGCGGTGTGCGGACCGCCGACATTGCGGCCATCGGGATCACCAACCAGCGCGAGACGACGCTCGTCTGGGACCGTAAGACCGGCGAGCCGGTGCATCGTGCCATCGTCTGGCAGGACCGCCGTACCGCCGATACATGCCGCCGCTTGCGCGAGGCGGGCCACGAAGCCATGATCACCGAGCGCACGGGGCTGCTGCTCGACCCGTATTTTTCCGGCACCAAGCTGGCGTGGATCCTCGACAACGTCGAGGGCGCCCGTGCCCGCGCGGAGAGGGGCGATCTGCTCTTCGGCACGGTCGATTGCTACCTCATCTGGAAACTGACCGGCGGGGCGGTGCACGCCACCGACGCCACCAACGCCGCGCGCACGTTGCTCTACGATATCCGCAAGGGCCGGTGGAGCACGACGATCTGCGATCTTCTCGGCATTCCGCGCGGGATGCTACCCGAAGTGCGTGACTGTGCCGCGGACTTTGGCACGACGCGGCCGGATCTGTTCGGCCGGGAAATACCCATTCGGGGTGTCGCGGGCGACCAGCAGGCCGCCACAGTCGGTCAGGCCTGTTTTTCGCCCGGCATGATGAAATCCACCTACGGCACCGGCTGCTTTGCCCTGATGAACACGGGCGAGGTGCCCGTGGCCTCGAAGAACCGGCTTTTGACGACCATTGCCTACCAGCTGGATGGCAAGCCCACCTATGCGCTCGAAGGGTCGATCTTCATTGCCGGCGCGGTGGTGCAGTGGTTGCGCGACGGGCTCAAGATCATCCGCGAAGCGTCGGAAACGCAGCCCTTGGCCGAACGCGCCGACGATGGCCAGAACGTTATCCTCGTGCCGGCCTTCACAGGGCTTGGTGCGCCGTACTGGCAGGCCGATTGCCGCGGTGCCATATACGGTCTCACGCGCAATTCCGGCCCGGCGGAATTCGCCCGCGCCGCGCTGGAAAGCGTGGGATACCAGACCCGCGACCTGCTGGAGGCCATGGCGGCGGACTGGACGGAGGAACGGGCAGGCCAGGTCCTGCGCGTGGATGGCGGAATGAGCGCGTCGGACTGGGCGATGCAGTTTCTTGCCGACATCATCGGCGCCCAAGTGGACCGCCCGCGCGTGCTGGAAACTACTGCGCTCGGCGCCGCGTGGCTGGCGGGCATGCAGGCGGGCGTTTATCCCGACCAGGACGGGTTTTCCAATGGATGGGCGCTGGAGCGGCGGTTCGAGCCGCGCATGTGTGCCGCAACGCGGGCCACGAAATACGATGGCTGGAAACGTGCGGTCGCCGCGACGATGACGGTCTGATGGAACACTTCGATTTTGCCACCGCGCGGCGCGTGCTGTTCGGCCGCGGCCGCTTTGCCGAGGCGCCCGCGCTGGCGGCGTCGCTGGGGCGGAACGTGCTTGTCATCCACGGCGCGTCAGCGCGGCACGTGGGATCGTTCCTGGCCGGGGCGGAGACGCTTGCGCTTACGGTCAGTTGCCATGCCTGCCCGGCCGAGCCCGACCTGGCAATCCTGTCCGATGCGCTAGAGGCCGCGCGCGCCGCGGATGCCGATGTTGTCGTGGCCATTGGCGGCGGGGCGGCGATGGACCTTGCCAAGGCGGCTGCCGGCTTGATGCCGGCCCGCCGCGATCCGCTGGATCATCTGGAGGTGGTCGGTCGGGGGCTGCCGCTGGAGCACGCGCCGCTGCCTTGCCTCGCCGTCCCGACGACCGCCGGAACGGGTGCCGAGGTGACACGCAACGCGGTGATCGGCGTCCCGCAGCATGAGCGAAAGGTGTCCCTGCGTGACCCGCGGCTTGTTCCCGACATCGCGCTCGTCGACCCTGCGCTGACCGACAACGCCCCCCGCGATGTCACGCTCGGCTCGGGGCTGGACGCGATCACGCAGGTGATCGAACCATACCTGTCCAGTCGCGCGACCCCGCTTACCGATGCCATCTGCCGTGCGGCGATTGCCCGCGGCCTTGGGGCGCTGGCACGGCTGACCGAGGACGAGGACACATCCGCCCGCGACGAAATGGCCTTCGTCAGCCTGAGCGGCGGGATCGCCCTTTCGAATGCCGGTCTGGGCGCGGTGCATGGTCTGGCCGGCGTGATCGGCGGCATGGTGCCGGGCGCTCCCCATGGCGCGGTTTGCGGGGCACTGTTGCCACACGTTCTTGCAGCGAACCGCGCGGCCGCCGGCGGCGCGGCCATCGGCCGTTTCGACGAGGTGGAGCAGGCGATCGAGCAGGCGCTCGGCACGCCGGACCTTGCCGGATGGGCCGCCGCAAAGGGGCTGCCGGGGCTGGATCGCATGGGGGTGGCAGCCGAGCTGTACCCCGCGGTCGTGGAATGGTCGCAATCTTCCAGTTCGATGAAGGCAAACCCGGTCGAGCTGACCAACGAGGTTCTGTTGAACGTGCTGCGCGCCGCCGCTTGAAAGTCCAAGGCGCGGCGCGGCGATTTGATCAACGCGGCGCCGAAAATATGTTAGCGCTAACTAGGTGAAAACCGAACGATGAAAGGAAACGCACATGACACTACGGATTGGCATAAACGGCTTCGGGCGCATCGGACGTGCCGTTCTGCGCGCCCTTGTGGAGCGCGGCGAAACCGGTGTCGAGGTCGCCGCCATCAACGACCTTGCCCCGTTGGACCATATCGCGCACTTGCTGGCATATGACAGCGTACATGGCCGGTGCGACGCGGATATAAGGGTGGAGCAGAACGAACTGGTCGTGAACGGCCGCTCCATCCGCGTAAGCTCGGAACGCGACCCGGCCGACCTGTCATGGGACGACATCGACGTTGCCTTCGAATGCACCGGGCTGTTCACGGCACGCGAGTCCGCTGCGCGCCATCTCGAGAACGGGTCCAGCCGGGTGCTGATCTCGGCGCCGGGCAAGGGGGCGGACCGCACGGTGGTCTATGGCGTCAATGACGGCGACCTGACGCCCGAGGACTTGATCGTTTCGAACGCGTCCTGCACGACGAACTGTCTGGCCCCCGTGGCGCAGGTGATGGACGAGGCCTTTGGCATCGAAACCGGTTACATGACCACCGTACACGCGTTCACGGGCGATCAGCCGAGCCACGATACCGATCACAAGGATCTTTACCGCGCGCGTGCCGCCTCGATGTCGATGATCCCCACCTCGACCGGTGCGGCGCGGGCCATTTCAGAGGTTTTGCCGCATCTGAAAGGCCGGCTCGAGGGCTCCGCAATTCGCGTGCCCACGCCCAACGTGTCGGTGGTTGACCTGGTGTTCATGCCTCGTGAGGCGGTGACGGTCGAGGCCGTCAATGCCCAGATGCGCGAGGCCGCCGAGGGCCGGCTGGCCGGCGTCCTGGATTACACGGAGGCACCGCTGGTTTCGGTCGACTTCAACCACGATGCTCATTCCTCCTGCTTCGCGGCGGCGCAGACGGCGGTGACGGAAAACGGCATGGTACGCGTGGTCAGCTGGTATGACAACGAATGGGGTTTTGCCAACCGGATGATCGATACCGGCCGCCGGATGGGCGAGGTGACGCATGCCACGCGCCCCATGCGCAAGGCCGTCTGAACGATGGTGTCGCGCGTCATCCCCGTCGAGCCGTTCGATCTGGTCGTGTTCGGCGCGACCGGGGATCTGGCGCGCCGCAAGATCCTGCCCGGCCTCTTCCACCGTTTCGTCGTCGGCCAGATGCCGCAAGAGGCCAGGATCATCGGGGTCGCCCGTTCGGAAATGAGCGTCGAGGCGTTCCGCGACGCGGTGCGCGACACGTTGGCAGAGGTCGCGCCCGGCGCGGCGCGCGATGACGATACGCTGTCGCGGTTCCTTCACCGGCTCGATTACATGGCGGTCGATGCAACCGGCGAGGCCGGATGGAACGATCTGGCACAGGCGCTGCGACCCGAGGCCGTGCGCGCCTTTTATCTCTCGGTCGCGCCGTCCCTTTTCGGCCCGATCGCCGAGCGGCTCTCGGGGCACGGGCTCGCCACGCCCGAAAGCCGTATCGTGGTGGAAAAACCCTTTGGCCACGATCTGCGGTCGGCGTGCGCGCTCAACGCGGAGCTGCGCCGAAGTTTCGAGGAACACCAGATATATCGCATCGATCATTACCTGGGAAAGGAGACGGTGCAGAACCTGATGGCGCTGCGCTTTGCCAATTCGCTATGGGAGCCGTTGTGGAACGCCACGCACGTGGATCACGTCCAGATCACCGTGGCAGAGCGCGTCGGAGTCGAGGGGCGCGGCGCCTACTACGATCGTTCCGGGGCCATGCGGGACATGGTCCAGAACCATCTGATGCAGCTGTTGTGCCTGATCGCGATGGAGCCGCCCTCGAAATTCGAGCCCGACGCCGTGCGCGACGAGAAGGGCAAGGTGATCGGCGCGCTGGATCACGTTGGGCCATCGGATATCGTGCGCGGGCAGTACCGCGGCGGGAACGGTACGGACGGCTACCGTGAACATGCCGGGAATTCGCACAGCCGCACGGAGAGTTTCGTGGCGATGAAGGTCAACATCGCCAACTGGCGGTGGGCTGGAACGCCTTTCTACCTGCGCACGGGCAAGAAGCTGCGCGCGCGCAGCTCGGAAATCGCGGTGGTGTTCCGTGATCCGCCCCACATGATATTCCCCGACATGGAGGGCCGGCGCGGCAATGCGCTCATCATCCGGCTGCAACCCGACGAGGGCATCACCTTGCGCACCACAATCAAGGAACCGGGTCCGGGCGGCATGCGGCTGGCGGAGGTCACGCTCGACATGACCTTTGCCGAGGCCCTCGGCGAGGCCGGCGTGCCGCAGGATGCCTATGAACGGCTGATCATGGACGTGATCCGCGGCGACCAGACCCTCTTCATGCGCGGCGACGAGGTCGAGGCCGCCTGGCGCTGGATCGACCCGATCATCGCGGAATGGGAAAACTCGGCCCGCGCCCCCGAGCCCTATGACCCGGGTAGCTCCGGGCCGGAGGATGCGCTTATGCTGTTGCACAGGAACGGGCGGCGCTGGCGGGAGATCGACGCGAACAGGCCCTGGGAGGGCGGTAAGGAATGACGTTGAACAAGACGGTCCGGGATGTGACGGACCGGATCATCGAACGCAGCGCGCCGACGCGCGGCGATTACCTGGACCGTATGCGCGCCGCGCGGCAGAAGGGGCCGGCGCGCGGCCACCTGTCGTGCTCGGGCATGGCGCACGCATTTGCCGGCGCCGGCGAGGACCAGCAGGCGATGGCCGAGGGTAACGCCGGGAACCTCGCCATTGTCACCGCCTACAACGACATGCTGTCGGCGCACCAGCCCTTCGAACGGTTCCCCGGCCTGATCCGCGCGGCCGCGCGCGAGGCCGGGGGCACCGCGCAGGTGGCCGGGGGCGTCCCGGCCATGTGCGACGGGGTCACGCAGGGCGAGCCGGGGATGGAGCTCAGCCTGTTCTCCCGCGACGTGATCGCCATGGCCGCGGGCGTGGCGCTGTCGCACAACACCTTCGACGCGGCCGTGTTCCTTGGCGTTTGCGACAAGATCGTGCCGGGGCTCGTGATCGCGGCACAGGCCTTCGGCCACATGCCCGCTGTGTTCCTGCCCGCCGGTCCGATGACCAGCGGGCTGTCCAATGACGAGAAAGCACAGGTCCGCCAGAAATTCGCCAACGGCGAAGTGGACCGGGCCGAGCTGCTGCGCGCGGAAATGGCGGCCTATCACGGCCCCGGCACCTGCACCTTCTATGGCACCGCCAACACCAACCAGATGTTGATGGAGTTCATGGGGCTGCACTTGCCGGGGTCGAGCTTCGTCACGCCGAATACCGGCCTGCGCGACGCGCTGACGCGCGCGGGGGCGCAGCGCGCGCTGTCGCTCAGCGCGCTCGGAGACGCCTATACCCCGGTTTGCGACATCCTCGACGAGCGCGCCTTCGTCAACGGCATCGTCGGGCTGCACGCGACGGGCGGTTCGACCAACCTGCTCATTCATCTCGTGGCCATGGCCCGGATGGGCGGTATCGTGCTGGACTGGCAGGATTTCTCGGATCTCTCGGCAGTCACCCCGCTGCTGGCGCGGGTCTATCCCAACGGGCTTGCGGACGTGAACCATTTCCATGCAGCCGGGGGACTTGGCTACATGATCGGCGAGTTGCTGGGCGCAGGTTTGCTGCATCCCGACACCAGGACTGTCGCGGGCGAGGGGCTGCACCATTACACGCGCGAACCCGTCCTCGATGACGGGGTCCTGACATGGCGTCCCGGTGCGGGCGAGACCGGCAATGACCGCATCCTGCGCCCCGCCGCCGACCCGTTCCAGCCCACCGGCGGGCTGACGCGGCTTTCCGGCAATCTCGGCACCGCGGTGATGAAGGTGTCGGCCGTCGCGCCCGAGCACCGCGTGGTGGAGGCGCCGGTGCGCGTCTTTCACGACCAGGCGGCGGTCAAGGCCGCGTTCAAGGCCGGTGCGTTCGACGAGGGCGACGTCGTCGTGGTAGTCCGCTACCAGGGACCGCGGGCCAATGGCATGCCCGAGCTGCATAGCCTCACGCCCATACTGTCGATCCTGCAGGGCCGGGGCCAGAAGGTTGCGCTGGTCACCGACGGGCGGATGTCGGGCGCATCGGGAAAGGTGCCCGCGGCGATCCACGTCTCGCCCGAGGCGCTGGACGGGGGCGCCATCGCCCGGCTGCGCGACGGTGATCGGCTGCGCGTCGACGGCGAGACGGGCGCGCTGGAGATCCTGACCGACGGCGTGCTCGACCGTCCCGCGGCGGCGCCCGACCTTGCGGCCAGCCACCACGGCACCGGGCGCGAGCTGTTCGCGGCCTTCCGCGCGGCTGTCGGCGCCCCCGATGCGGGCGCCTCCGTGTTCGGGGGGTGAGCGCGATGTCCATCATCCCTTCCGAGGCCAGCCGCCGCTGCCGCGAGTTGTGCGCCGCAGCCCCCGTCATCCCCGTTCTCGTGATCGAGGACGTGGCCCATGCGCGCGCCCTGGCCGAGGCGCTGGTCGGCGGCGGCCTGGCGGTGCTCGAGGTGACGCTGCGCACGCCCGCCGCGCT